>NZ_BAAFGR010000278.1:0-6696 GCF_041154655.1 Nocardia sp. JMUB6875 | reverse complement strand
GGACGGACAGCTGGGGTACGTGTACGCCCAGGACTTTCGGGTCCTGGGAGGGGCGTTGGGCGAGACACATGCGGCGAAGATCTGCAAGACGATCGACATGGCGGTGACTGCGGGGCACCGATCGTGTCATTGAACGACGGTGCCGGAGCGCGCATCCACGAAGGAATCGTCGCGCTGGCCGGTTACGGCGAGATCTTCCGGCGGACCGTGGCAGCGTCCGGGGTGGTGTCGCAGATCAGCGTCATGCTCGGCCCTGTGCTGGCGGGGCCGCATATGCGCCCGCGTTGACCGATTTCGTGTTGATTGTCGCTGGCACCTCCCAGATGTTCGTGACCGGCCCCGACGTGTGGAGGTCGTGACGAGTGAGCGCGTCACCCATGACGAACTCGGTGGCGCTGACGTACACGCCCGCATCTCCGGGGTCGCCGACTTCTGCTACGAGGACGAGGACACGTGTTTGGCGGACGTGCGCTACCTGCTGTCGCTGCTGCCAGCCAATCACATCCAGCATCCGCCTGGTACGAATGCACCGACCCCGTGAACCGTCGCGAGCGGGCATTGACGGAACTCGTGCCGGCCGACCCGCGGCTGCCCTTCGACATGCGGCGGGCGATCGCCGCGATCGTCGACGACGCCGAATACATGGAATTGCACGAGAATTGGGCACCGAACATCCTGTGTGCTCTGGCCCGGCTCGATGGTGCCACCGTCGGTATCGTCGCCAACCAGCCCCAGGTGCTGGCCGGTGTCCTCGACATCGCGGCCTGCGAGAAGGCCTCGCGTTTCGTCCAATACTGCGACGCTTTCAACATCGGCTTGGTCACGCTGCTGGACGTGCCGGGATTTCTACCCGGCACCGCGCAGGAACACGCTGGCCACTGGCATCATCCGCCACGGCGCACGCCTGCTCTATGCCTACGCGGATGCGACCGTGCCCCGGATCCAGGTCATCACCCGCAAGGCGTACGGCGGCGCCCGAGCGCGAGCGCGACGTGTGTGTGCAGCGCTACCGCGACGAGCTCATGCATCCCTACTACGCGGTCGAACGCGGGCTCGTCGACGACCTCATCGATCCCGCCGACAACCCGTCTCGTCCTGATTCGCGCATTGCGCGCTCTCGCGAACAAACGCGCCTGCGCACCGCAGCGTAAACACGGAAATCCACTGACATGATGGCCGACAATCAGGACCGAATGCCAAATACCTTGGGCCGGAGATGTTTCGACCAGACGGCCTCGTTCGGCTATGCGAGTCCGGCGACGGTGAGGAGTTTGGTGAGGTCTCGTCTGATGAGGTGGTGGTCGTGGCGGGAGAGTTTTTGTAGTGTGCGGTGGGCCATCCAGTCGTAGCGGATGTCTTCGGGGCAGGCGTGTTCGGCTTGTTGGAGGGCGAAGACGGCGGCGAAGTCTTCGCCGCGCTGGCCGTAGGCGTAGGCGGTGGTCAGGTAGTAGCGGACTTCCAGGTCGGCGGAAGCATCTTCGGGTAGGTCTACGTCGGCGGAGAGTCTGATGGCGTCGTCGACTCGGCCCAGTTGCAGTGCGATGTTCATCCCGGTGATGACGACTTCGGCTCGTCCGAAGCTGACGGTGTAGTCGGGCGCGTGGGAGTCGGGTACCTCGGCGGGCCGGTTGGGATCGAGCTTCGCGGCGACCTGGCCGGCTTCGGCCATGAGAGCCTCGGAGAGGGTGAGGTCGCCGGTACCGGCGGCGCCCTCGGCGGCGACCAGCAGTAGGGCCCCGTGCGCGGGACCGGCGAGCCGTTCGGGTAGGGCCGCCCGGGTCAGTCGCCGGGCCGCCGCGAGCGCGTAGTCGCGGCTTTCGGCGAGGTAGCCCAGCGACAGCAGGGCGCTGGCGACATGCCAGGAACTGACGGCGATGCGGGTCGGGTGCTCAGGGTGGGTCAGGATGCCGATCGGCCGGTCGGATACCAGCCAGGCCATGTGGTAGTCGCCCACGCGGGTCAGCAGCAATCGGGCGAGGTGATAGGCATCGGCCAGCACCCCGCCGGCCTCGGCGACCGGTCCGCCCGGCGTCGTGTGCGCGGCCGCACGAATCGAGCGTGCCGCAACTAGTACGGCGGGTAGCCGTGCGGCGAGCTCGGTGTAGCGGTGGGGCGAGCCGAACCAGGTGGCCCGGCACTGCTCGAGCGACGCGCGAACCGAATCCAGTTCTGGTAGAGGCTGTTCGGTATTGGTGGCGAACGCACGTGTCGAGGGGTGGTCCATGATGGCCCGGTTGAGCGCGGTGAGCTGTAGATCCATCCCGCGCGCGACGGATCGGCTCGAGGTCGGCCAGCCGATCAGCTCCATAGGGTCGTCGAAGTGGAGGACTTCGGCGAGCCGGTAAGTGATTTGGATGCTGTCGAGGAGGCTGCCGCCGCATTCGATCTTGCGCAGCCACTCCTCGCTGCGGCCGGCCAGCTGGGCGACGACGCGGCGGGAAAGGCCTAATCGGCGGCGGCGCAATTCGATTCGTTCCCCCACGGTGAGAACTCGGCTCGTCACTGTGACCCTTCCGCAGTGGCTGGATCGGGTGTCACCCAATAGTGTTGCCAGATGCTGTCCAGACCGGTCAGTTTAGCCGAAAAATATTGCCCTACAGTCGTTCTTGATGAGGCCGTAACGAAGTACCGGGCAGTTGACCAGTGAGTTGCCCGTTCGCCAGCACCGGTATTCCGGCGACGATGACATCATCGATACCTGTGGCCAGCACGCGAGGCCGTGCATAGGTGGCGTGGTCGCGGACGGTGGTGGGATCGATAACGGCTAGGTCGGCGGCCTGGCCGCGAGCGATCGTGCCGCGGTCGGTGAGCCGGAACCGGCGAGCCGGGCGGGTCGAGAGATGCTCGACCGCCTGCTCCCAGGTCCAGTCGTGCAGTTCTCGCACATGCCGGCGCAGCAGCCGCGCGAACGTACCGTAGCCGCGCGGGTGCGGGCGCGCGCCGACGTAGATGCCGTCCGATCCACCCATGTGCGCATCGTGGCGGAGCAGTTCGCGCAGCGAGTCCTCGGTGTCCGGAAAATCGAATATCACCCCGGCACACAGTGCGGTGTCGATGAGAAGGTCCGCGCAGAACTCGGCCGGCGCAACACCGACCTGTTGTGCGGCCTTGACCAGCCGCATCCCCGCCGCCCACCGGTACTCAGCGCCGGGCACATGAGCAAGGGTCAGCCGACCCCACAGCGACGGGCAGATCTCCGCGGCCAGCCGCTGACGAACCGCACGCTCACCAAGCATGGCGAGGGTGGCGTCGAGGTCGGCGCTGCTGAGCCAGCCGGGCAGCATTCCCGCCAGGATGCTGCACCCTCGCAGGTAGGGGTAGGTGTCGTAGGTGATATCGACCTCGGCGGCCAGTGCGGCTTCGATCAGCTCGACCAGTTGTGGCCCCGGGCCGTGATAGTGGGAGATGTGCACCGGCACTCCCGCTTTCCGGCCGATCGCGCACGCCTCGGTCATGCCCACCCCGGCGACCTCGCCGTAGCCGCGCATATGGGTCACATACGGCATTCCGTGTCTGGCTGCGGGTCGGCACACCGCGGCCAGTTCATGCACTGGGGCGAATCGGCCAGGGAGGTAACCCAGTCCCGAGGACACGCCCGCCGCACCCTGCTCGATGCCTTCCTCGACGAGGCGGACCATCGCCGCCAACTGCTGGGCGTCGGGCGGTTTCGGTGATCCACCCATCACGCTGTATCTGACCGTCCCGTGCGGTACGAGATACACGGTGTTCACCGCGGTCGTCGCGTGATATCCGGACAAGAGCTCGGCGACACTGAGCCCACGACCGGGCGGCTTGGTCCTCACCGAGTCACACGACCGCGCAGGGCCGGTGCGCATCACCTCGAACGAGAGCGCAGGGGGCCGTGGTCTGCGCGCCGACGGCGACCCGCGGAATTCTGGTCCGGCCGAAAACTCCTGGGCCTGCCCGATTTTCGGAGCCCGCGGTGTTGTCCAGGCTCCGTTGACTGCGCAGAAGTACCGCGACACCCATGACAGCGCCGCCGACGTCGCCGGTGCGAATGACAGCCCGTCCTGACCGAGCACAACGGTAGTCACCCCTTGCCGCAGCACCGCCAGCTGCACCGCCGGATCCCCGACGAGCGCGTCGCCGTGCACATGGGTGTCGATGAAGCCGGGCACGACATAGCGCCCCGCCGCATCGACCTCGGTGCGCGCGCGGGCCCGCGACAGCGTGCCGACCTCCTGTATCCGGCCGGCGACGATGGCGATGTCGGCCCGGTAGCCCGGCCGCCCGGTGCCGTCGAACACCGTGCCGCCACGAACCAGCAGGTCGATTTGCGTCGATACTCCGATTTGCCGGTTGATAACCGAATGGTGAACTCTTGCCGATTCCGGTGGCGTGCTCCCCGCCGAAGCTGAAACCTTCACGGGGTGGCAATGGTCGCCGATGCCGTCGTCGTCAGCGAGCTGACCGGGTTCCAGGGCCTGTCGGACCCGATCGCGCTGTACCGAGACGTCTTCGCCCTGCGACCGCAAGATCCCGCACCGAGCCCACGGTTGCTCGCCGCGCTGGCCCGAAACGGCGGTATCGCATTGGGCGCCTACACCGGTGGAGAGCTGGTCGGCTTCTGCTACGGCTTCCTCGGCATGAACCTCGCCGAGGATGCCACGCCGTATCACTACCTGGAGCTGATCGTGGTCCGCGCCGACCGACGCAACACCGGTATCGGCCGCAGGCTCATGTACCGGCTGCGTGAGGTGTGTCTGGACCACGGACTGCACGCCATCCACTGGGCCTACGACCCGCTGCGAGTCGACAACGCCCACTTCTACCTCGACGTCCTGGGCGCCTGCGGCTGCCAATACATTCCCAACCTGTACGGCATCGAACCTACCGGACGCGACCGCGGCCACCGCACCGACCGCATCATCACCCACTGGGACCTCACCGCCTCCCCTCGGCGCTGGCCCCAACCGCCGGCCGGGCTGCGCCCCGGCACCCCATTCGAGGATCCCCGGGCCGACACCGAGACAGTGTTGCTGGCCATCCCTACCGGCGAATGCCCTCCCCGGCTCCAAACCCAGATCTGCGACAGCTTGAACGACTTGATCACCAACGGCTTTCACGCCGTCTCGTGCCGCACAACCGCCGACAGCCTGACCGTCTACCGACTCGTCACCGGCATCTCCCGGTAGAACCTCCATCGACACAATGCACCTCCCCGCTCCGGTCCCGGCTGATCAGAGCCGCTCGACAAGGCTCCGCCCAGCATCTCTCCGAAATACAGCTGCTCACCAAGAGGCAAGCCTCACGACCATCTGATCAGGCTCAGGCCCACCGACATTCCACCCCCGAATCCGGCCAGCAACACCAGATCCCCGGAGCTGATCCCGCGTGAGCGGGCCGCCTGATCCAGCGTGAGCGGGATCGACGCGGCAGCGGTGTTGCCATACATCGCGGCCGTCTGATGCATCGTCGCGTTCGGCAGACCCAGCCGTGGAAACAGATCGTCGAGCATCACCGTGTTCGCCTGGTGCGCAACGATATGGCGAACCTCCTCGGGCGCAATCGAATGCTGCTTGAGGAACCGTCCGACCAGATGCGGCAGCCAGTCCAGGACAAAGCTACGGACTGCGTGTCCGTCCATCGTGAAATAGTGCAACCCCTTGTCGTGGATGGCCGGCGTATACGGAATCCGGCTGCCGCCGGCGGGAACCCGGATCAGGTCGGCGAGGTCACCGAAGCTGAACAGCGTTGCCCCGCGCAGTGTTGCCATCGATCGCTCGGACTTGCCGATCACGACCGCGCCGGCACCGTCACCGAACAACACCACAGTCTTACGGTCGGCTGGGTTCAGGGTCCGCGAGTACACATCGGCACCGATGACCAGCCCGTAGCCGCCGAGGGACGCCAGCATCGCCTGCGCCACCGACAAGGCGAACACGAACCCACTGCACACCGCGTTGATATCGAACGCGACCGCATTGCACGCCGACAGCTGCCGTTGCACATGGCACGCGGTCGGCGGAACCGGCGAATCCGGAGTCGAAGTGGCCACGATAATCAGCGACAGATCCCCAGCCCGAATACCCGCCGCCTGCAACGCATTCCGTCCCGCCGCAGCCGCCAGATCCGAAGTCGCCTCACCCGGGTCGGCCCACCGCCGCTCCAAAATCCCGGTCTTACGCCGCACCCACCCCTCATCGACCTGCGCCGCCGGCGCGATCTCACCGTTGCTGACCACCCGATCGGGCACCCGCGATCCAGTGCCGAGGATCCCCAACGACGTGGTCGCGTCGTGGGCGGGGTGGTCGGAATCCGCCAGCGCACATCCGCAGTAACAGTCAAGTCGGGGATCGTTGTTATGGAGCATCGAATACTCATCTCTACGCCTCCGGCCGACACCGCTGGCCGCCGAGTGAAATCTTCCGCACAGCGTATGGTCGGCCACCCGGTGGACCCGCAAATCCAGTGGCCACGGTTCATCGCGCACGACGGTGTCAACCGACATTTGGGCAGTTGGATCCGAGAATTCGCGGATCGCCGCCCGCCCATCTCTGCACCGGTGTTGGCGCCCACCAGTTTTGGTCATAGGGCAGTAGGGGCGCCCTATCCTGACTGAGAGGGTCTGTCCAGATAACGGTGTAACTCGGGTTGATTGGGTTAGTTCCGTCCGGCGGTGAGTCGGCCGTCGAAGGTGATGTCGAAGGCGTTCAACGCCGCTTTCCAGCGGGT
>NZ_BAAFGR010000277.1:0-6731 GCF_041154655.1 Nocardia sp. JMUB6875 | reverse complement strand
GTCGGTATCGGGGTGGGGCAGCGGTCAGTAGCGGGGATGGGCGAGGTAGCGGGCGGGTGCGCCCAGCAGCCATTGGACCAGTGCCGCGGTGAGCGCGATGATGCCGAGCGAGGTGAGAGCCGGGGTGGCGATGAGCCAGCCCGCGTCGAGCAGCGCGAGGCCGAGCACGACGAGCATGCGGTGTCCTCTGGGGACCGGGGACCCGATTGCTCGGGGCCGGGTCCTATTTGGCGACGTCCTATTTGGCGACGGATTCGGTTTTGGCGGGTGTGGTGCCCGGGCCCTTGCGGAAGGGGTTGACCGACCAGGTCGGCCGCGCGAACAGGCGTTGCGGCGGCGTCTTGGTCATGGGAACCACCGGCTGCCGGGGCGAATCCACGCTACGCGCCGGTTGGGGTGCCGGTACGGGTTTCGCGAGTTCCTTTCGTGCCGCGGCCATTTCGCGCCGGGACTGGCGCAGCTCGCGCCGGGCCGTCACGCCGCGGCGGGAGGTGGTCCAGAGACCGGCCAGCAGCAGGATGAAGCCCGCCGTGCCGATCGCCCCGACCAATATCCCGTAGGCGAACAGTAATCCGGAGGAGCCCCCGTAGGTGTGATCGAAAACCGTGAAGCCACTGGGCACTGTGTGGCCGTCACCGCTGTTGGCCTGGATACCGGCCGCCCCCACGGTCACAGCACCCAGCAGAGCGATGAGCCCGATGATTGTCAGCATGTAGGGGGCATGCCCGCTGCTCCGCAGGTCAAACCCGCGGTCCGGCGGGTTGTGCGGTGAGTCGCACTCGATAACGACCCGGCGGCCTCCGGCGTGCCGCGATCGCGCTGTGGCAACTCGATAGCAAACTCCAGGGCATGTCTCTATTGCCCGATTGTCGGCGCGGATAGCGGCTTCGGTGGCCGCCTCCGTCCGTCGTGGCCCGTCGCCCATGCTGGCGACCGGGGGCGCGCCGCCGGACGGGCCGGGGTGGGCGGTGGAGATGAAGTGGGACGGGGTCCGGATCATCGCGGTGTGCGAGGGCGGGGGATGTTGGCTCTACAGCCGCAACGGCAATGCTGTGAGTGCGGCGTATCCGGAGATCGTGGCGGCATTGAAAGCGTTGTCCGGCACCGGATCTCTGATTCTAGATGGCGAAATCATCGCCCAGGATCGCGAGGGTGTGCCCTCGTTCGGATTGCTGCAGCGGCGGATGCATGTGGCGCGGCCGAGCGAGCAGCTGGTGGCCGAGGTGCCGGTGCAGTACTTCATCTTCGATGTGCTGCGCGTCGACGGCGTCGACGTCACGGGGGAGACGTATCTCGAGCGACGCGACCGACTCGCCGAATTGCGGCCGAGCACACCGGTTTCGGTGCCGCCGTACTGGACCGACGTGGATGCGGAGAAATTGCTGGAAGTCGCCCGCGAGCATCGGATCGAGGGCATCGTGTCGAAGCGAACCGATTCGGTGTATCTGCCCGGGCGGCGGACACCGGCCTGGATCAAGACGCCGCTGCGGCAGAACACCGAAGTGGTGGTGGCGGGGTGGACACCCGGGGCCGGGGGATTCGGGACGACATTCGGATCGCTGGTGATGGGCGCGCACGACGAGACGGGGCGGCTGGTCTACATCGGGAACGTGGGCACCGGCTTCACCCAGGCCGCCCGCCGGGTGCTGCGCGGCGCCCTGGACGAGATCACCGTCTCCGCAAGCCCTTTCGAGCAAACCCCGCCGGAAGCCGGTGCGGGCGGCTGGCACTGGGTGCGGCCGATCCTGGTCGGGGACGTCGAATACCGCGAATTCTCCGGCGAGCGGCTGCGCATGCCCAGCTGGAAGGGGTTGCGCACCGACAAGCCGCCGGCGCTGGTCGAGATGCCGCCGCTGCGCTGATGCTGGGAGTGAACCACCGGATGCGGCAAGGTAATTGGCGTAATTCGTGACGATCGACCACAATCGGAAGAATGGGCGGCGTTGGGGCACGAAAGCTGCGCGAGCTCTCGGCTGCCGATTCACTGAAACGGCTGGCGAGCGCGCAATACGGGCGAATTGTGTACTCGCGGCGAGGACTTCCGATCATCAGGCCGGTGAATCACATCGTCGAAGAAGACGCTGTGGTGGTGCGTGCGCACCTCGGCGCAAGCCTGTTGCGGGGTGACGGCCAGGTGGTGGCCTACGAGGCGGACTCCTTCGACGAGCACACCCGGCAGGGCTGGAGCGTGATCGTCACCGGGGTGGCGCGCGTGGTCATGGATCCCGAACAGGTGCAGCGTTACGAGACGCTGCTGGACCCGTGGATCAACCTGCCGATGGATCACGTCATCCGGATCGAGACCGAGGTCGTCACCGGGCTGGAACTGATCGATGAGGCGGGCTGAGGCCACCTTCCGGCAATCCGGCAGCGCGCCACCTGCCGCGGTGACTGTGACGTCGAATACCTCTCCGGTAGCGTGACACGCCGTTGGACCGAGCCCGGCAATCCGTCGGCTAGCTCGGCGCGACCGTGTTCCCGCGATCACGACTGGCGGGGGCGCGGTCGCACGCACGTGGAAGGACATGCATGACAGCCTCAGAAAGGCAGCTACCCGACACCGGTACCGCACCCGCTGCGGACGAGGGGTACTCGCGCGGCCTGTCGCCGCGCACCATTCAGATGATCGCCATCGGCGGTGCGATCGGCACCGGCCTGTTCTACGGCGCGGGCGGGGCCATCGAGAAGGCCGGCCCGGCGCTCATCCTCTGCTACCTGGCAGCTGGTCTGGCCATTTTCGTGATCATGCGCGCGCTGGGTGAGCTGCTCACCTATCGCCCGGTCACCGGCAGCTTCGCCGAATACGCGAACGAGTTCCTGGGCCGCTTCGCGGGCTTCGCCACCGGTTGGACGTACTGGGCGGTGTGGGTCGCGACCTGCATGGCCGAGATCACCGTCGCGGGCAAGTACGTGCAGTACTGGTTCGACATCCCGCAGTGGGTGACCGCGCTGGTGGTGCTCGGCATCATGTTCATCGCGAACCTGGTGTCGGTGCGGCTGTTCGGCGAGGGCGAATTCTGGTTCTCCGCCATCAAGGTGACCGCCATCCTCGCCATGATCGTGATCGGCGTCGGCGTGCTGGTCTTCCACTTCGGCCACGCCACCAACCCGACCGTCACCAACCTCTGGAACGACGGCGGAGTGTTCCCCAACGGGTTCGGGCAGGCGCTGCTGGCACTGCAGATCGTGGTGTTCGCCTATGTCGGTGTCGAATTGGTGGGCGTCACCGCCGGTGAGGCGCGCGACCCCAAGCGCACCCTGCGCAAGGCCATCAACACCCTGCCGTTCCGGATCGGCCTGTTCTACATCGGCGCGCTCATCGTCATCATGTCGGTGTCGAGCTGGCGCACCTTCCACGCGGGCCGCAGCCCGTTCGTCGAGGTCTTCCAGCAGATCGGCATCCCCGGCGCGGCGGGCATCATCAACTTCGTCCTGCTGACCGCGGCCCTGTCCTCCTGCAACTCCGGCATCTACTCCACCGGCCGCATGCTGCGCAGCCTCTCCCAGCGCGAAGAGGCCCCCGCCGCCCTGGGCTCCCTGAGCCCCCGCTCGGTCCCCGCCGTCGGCATCGCCGTATCCGCCGCCGTCATGGTCATCGGCGTAGCCGTCAACTACTTCTCCCCCGACAAGGCCTTCGGCTACATCACCTCGGTCTCCACCATGGGCATCATCTTCGTCTGGGGCATGATCCTGGTCTGCCACCTCCTCTACCGCCTCCGCGTCAAACAGGGCCTCCTCCCCACCAGCGACTACCGCCTCCCGGGAGCCCCTTTCACCACCGCCCTGGCCCTAGCCTTCCTGGCCCTCGTAGTAGTCCTCCTCTTCTTCACCGAAGACGGCCGCAGCGCCTTGGTCGTCGGCCTCGTCTGGGGCGTCCTGGTCTGCGTCGGCTACCCGCTCCTCTCCCGCAAACACTCGGAAACAACCGTCTGACAACCGATCTCGTCGCCGACTGATAACAAGACTGTGCCCGCCACCCTGAGGTGGCGGGCACAGTCTCATATCACCGCGATCGCACACAGCATCGTGATCACGATGCTCGCGACCACCAACGGCCACACCGCGACATAGCGACTCACCTTGTGCACGCCGGTTCTGATATTCGTCAGGCCCCAGATCTGCAGTTGATCTCGCCTTTGAATCCATCCGTTGGCGAACATCAAATCGTCCGAGAGCAACTCCATGGGCGTCACCGGAAGGAACCGGGCCTCCCACTTGCGCCCCTCGTCGTCGACGAACCGCAGCAGCAATCCCCACCGACTCTCCACCGGGGATAACCATCCGAAAATCCGTGCGACCCACTGATTCCGGCTGCGCGCCAGCCGAAGATCCATCCCGCCCACGAAGGTGATCGCCCCGAGGGTCGGCAGCACCGACACCGGCAGAAGTGGCTGCTCGGTCAGTACCACCAGCATCGTCAGGACGAACCAGAGCGGATTCAGCACACGCATCACGACCCGATCGGGTCGGCCGATGACTCTGCCTGTCACCGAGCCCCGGCGCGGCATGGTCAGCGGCCGTGCCGCGCGCTCGATCGGCGATGCGGGGATCGGGGGTGTGGGTGGTTCGGATTCGATACGATTGCCGCATTGCGGACAATACCGGACAGCGTCGTATGGCATGGCAGTCTTCATTCGTTGGCGCTGAATAGCGAAATCCGAATCATTAATGATTCGGATATTTTGGGCAAAATGAAATTTGGCCGGCGCGCGCCAAGCGATCCTCGCCCGCGGCGATGCCCAGAGGCCATGAATTTACAGCGAGGCACCCTCCTCCGCCCGACCAAGGTCGCCTCATATCAGGTCCGCCGTCGTGCTGACCCTGACACTATCGAGGGTGCGGGGCGGCGTCGTGGCTGTCAAGCGAACTGAAGTAACACTTGCGTTCGAATAAATGATCTTGAAGTTCTGCTTGACGTGACAGCGTCGACTCGCACCGATATGCTGCGTCCGGCCGCTGGCACGGAGTAGTTTGCTGCCAGGGGTTGAAAGGCATCGTGGAGGACTGGGAGAGGTAGTCATGCGCGAGGTCAAGTTTGCTGCGACGCTTAACCATCTCATCGGTGACGCTCGTGGTAGGCGGCAGCAGGTCAGTTCTGATCTTGGTATTTCCGCGGCCGCGCTGTCTCAGTATCTGAAGGGGCAGACGATGCCCACTGTCGACAGATTGGTCGCCATCGCCGAATTATTCGGTGTGTCGCTGGATTACCTCATCCTCGGCGAGGACAGCGTCGCGGGACCGAGCGGAACGCTGGATTACGGTCCCATCGCGCGCTACATGGAAGCCGGTCTCGCGTCCGCGCGGGCGGATGGCGCCGTGCATGCGGCTTTCGTGGCGAAGATCGGATCAATAATCGCTGACCGAATCGATGCGGCGGCGCAGAGCGCTACGAAGCGCCCGGCGACATTCTCCGGAATGCTCGACCAGCAGCAGGCTCTCCAATTGGAGAGATTCAGCAAAGAAAGCATAATCGCCGCAATGGACCTCGAGGAAGACCTCGTGACGGTCGAGGGTGAAGTCGAGCAGGGGGTGACGGCGGGTCGTTTCCTTGCGATTGTGGCCGAGAATCTGGCCAGGAAACGTAGTTACCATTTCGTCTTGTCGCCGGATATGCCGGATCGAGAAACATCTGTCGAGCAATTCAAGACATTGCTCGGTATGCAGCAACTGGATGAGCGCGATCTTGGCCGGTGTAAGTTCACGGTCGCTAGAAACAGCTTCTACGTGGGGTTTTGTCTGTTCAAACTAGATGTCAACAGTCTGCGTAAGAACGGACCTATTCTCTATCAATATGTCGAGCAATACATCGGCGACGACGGCTGGATCGGGTTCACGGAGCCGCCGACTTCGGAACATCTGAGAGTCTCTCTGATGAACGATCATCATCGAAAATTGGCCTCGCGAACGCTCGAGGCCTTGACGAAGGGAACCGGTGCATGACCGATACGGCCTGTGTTGGACAAACGAGCGGCGTGGTGGCTGCTCGGGTCTTGGAGGTGCGGCCGCATCCGAATGCGCACAGCATCAGATTGGCCGTTATCGACCTAGGCAATGGGATCAAGCGTCAGGTTGTTTACGGAGGCTTCCGGCTACTTCGCCCACTCGACATGGTTCCGGCTGCTCCGCCGGGCACCCGCCTGCCAGGCCGGAAGAAGATGCGGCGGCGAAACTACCGTGGTGAGTCCTCCTTCGGGATGTTGTGCAGCACGGACGAACTCGGGTGGACGCACGGAGGCGACGATGCGGTTCCGCTGCTCGATCCGGAGTTGGTGCCCGGGACATCGTTGGACTCTGTTGAGTGGGAGCGGTTGCTCATCGACGCGGACTAGTCTCGGTGGGCATGACGCACGCTCGTGATCGTCGGGGGAGACATTCGGGAGCGTTTGAGCCCGCGACGGTGCCGCTACCGGCGGCGCGAGGGTCCAGACCCCGCCCGTCCGGTGGGCGGCGGTCGAGGGATCGCAGGGGGCGATCGCATCGGGTGTTGGTGGCCGGGCGGGCGGCGGTGGCTGTGGTGGCGGTGGCTGTGGTGGCGGCTACGGGGATGGCTTGGCGGCAGTATCACCATGAGCTCAGTGGGCTGACGATTTCGGGGGTCAGTCCGGAGGGGCCGAAATCCAGCGGGAAGACACAGAATATTTTGATCATGGGGCTGGACAGCCGGCTGGATGAGCATGGGAATCCGCTGCCTCAGGAGATGTACGACGCGCTGCATGCGGGGGATGAGGGGG
>NZ_BAAFGR010000276.1:0-6877 GCF_041154655.1 Nocardia sp. JMUB6875 | reverse complement strand
ATACCCCCTCTAACCAGCCGATTCGTCCCCTCCCCCGTCCACCTGCTAAAGTTTTCCACCGCGGGCCGGAAACGACCCCGCGGGGCTATAGCGCAGTTGGTAGCGCGTCTCGTTCGCATCGAGAAGGTCAGGGGTTCGATTCCCCTTAGCTCCACCATCGATAGAGCCGCAGGTCAGAGACCTGCGGCTCTTTGGGGTGATACGCCGTCGAGGTCGTTGAACCGCTGCTGATCAGCAGTATTGCTGTGATCGCGGGGTTCGAGTCGCCTGAGGTCGTTTGGCTGTGGTGTGGTTGTAATCGCGGTGGACGCTATTCACATTCAGTGAGACGCAATCGCCTCGTTGCGGATCTGCTTGGACCACAACACCGTTTCGTCGGTATCGACGGCGGCCGAGTGTTGGTGGAGTTTGCCGATATCGATCCACGAGCTATCTGCACAAACCAGATCAGTTCGTCGAGCACCCTCTGGCCCCGGAATGGCCTAGCGGAGGACACCCCCGGCGAAGTCCTGTGTGAACGGGGCCTGCTGCGGGGATCGTCCAGTCCGCCACGGACGGGTGTTTCAGTCGAGGTGGACGTCGCGTTGGCGGTTGGGCTGCTCGGAGGTGTATCGCGTGGCGATGACCGCGGCGAAGGCCCTCATCAGGTCACGGGGTTTGGTGAAGTCGAGCCCGAGGAGTTCGGCTGTTTTCCGTAACCGGTAAGAGACGGTGTTCGGGTGTACGTGCAGGGCCGCGGCGGCGGCGCCGGCATTGCACTGATGCCATAGGTAGGCTTCCAGGGTTCCGCATAGGACCGGGTCGGAGGCTATGGGGCGCAACAACTCTCGCTGTATCGCGGTTACTCGGCTGGGGCGGCTGAGCTGGTATTCGACGGCCAGGTCCTGAAATCGCACCACGCCCGACTCACGGCGCGCGTACCGCGCTACCCGCAGCAGGTCGTGGACCTCGCCGAGGGCGACCGGCACGTCGGGTGGGGTGGCGAGGTCCACCGCGAATAGCACCGGCGCACCGACGGCGCGCTCGACGGTGGACAATCGCTCGCGCAGCTCGGCGAAGCGGTCCTGCATCCGCGCCGGCTGTGCGCCGACGGGTGGTTGCTCGAATGGCAGCAGCGCGGCGCCACCGGACTCTGTTCCCTGGCGCAGGGTTTCGCCACGTCCGATGCGATCCAATTCGCGTTCGAGGCGCCGTGCGGTGCGCCGCGCCGCGACCACCGCGCCGATCGCCGCGCTCGCGGGTTGTGGGTCCGGCGCCACCTCGATGGCAACGACCCAGTACCGCGGGGCCAGGGTCAGTCCGAGCCGCTGCGCCACCCGTTCGGGCTCGCTACCGCTGGCCAGTGCGAGAAACAGCTGCCGCCGGTCGTGGTCGATCGGCGGCAGCGGGGCCTGGTCCGCCCTGTAGCCCCGCAGCACGGCCATCGTCACGGTTCGCAGAAAGCGGTGCACTTGGACACCGATCTCGACCAGATCTCGCTCATCTCCGGTGGCGTGCGCCAGTTCGGTGATTATCTGCCAGAGATACTGCACCGCAACGTGATACGCACTCAGGATGTCGGCCAGCGGCAGCCGCTCCTCGGCCCGGTTCCGCGCGGAAGATTCATTCCCGGCGAACTCGGCGGGTTCGGGCACCCGGCCCGCGCGAATGGTCGCGACCAGCAGCTCGATGGTGCGGTGAGTCACCGCCTTGACATCGGTGACGACGTGCGGCGACTTCGTATACCTCACCCGGGTCGTCGACCAGATGGCAACGGCCGCCGTGGAATTCGATGAGATCGACCTTGGACTGGGCGGTGGAGCGCGCCATGACCGCGATGAACGGCAAGCCGATCAGCTTGGCGAAATAGGCCTCCGACACCGCCGTCGATCCGCTGGAGGCTTCGACGACCGGACGCCCCGGGCGCAGCCAGCCGTTGCAGAGGGCGTAGAGGAACAGCGACCGGGCCAGCCGATGCTTGAGACTGCCTGTGGGATGGGTGGATTCGTCCTTGAGGTAAAGATCGACGCCCCATTCGGGCGGCAGCGGAATCGTGAGCAGGTGGGTGCCGGAGGATCGGTTGCCGTCTGCCTGCACCTTGCGCACAGCCTCGCCCAGCCATGCACGGTAACCGGGGTCGTACCGGTCGATATCGGTCTCGTCGGCGACGGGAAGTTCGCGGGCGGCGGTCATTCCGATCCCATTTGGGCCTGGAACATCCAGCGGTGTTCCTCGAGCTTGGCGGTGATACCGATGAACAGGTCTTGGGTGATCGGGTCCGCGGTGGCGGTGGCCTCGATGTGCCGGCGGAAGCGATGGACCACCGCGTCCAGGCGGGCGACGATCAGTTCGACCACTTCGCGGTCGGCAAGATAGCCCGCGGGGAAGGGTAGTGCCGACTCGGCCACGGTCGAGGCCCGGCCGTCGGGCGAAATACTCAGCGACGCAGCGCGTTCGGCGACACTGTCGGAGAACTCGCGGCTGTCGGCGACAAGTTCGTCGAGCTGCAGATGCAGTGCACGGAATTGGCGGCCGACGACATTCCAATGCGCCTGCTTGGCGGTGAGCGCCAGATCGATCAGGTCGGTCAGCGCTTCCTGCAGGACGACGCCGAGCGCCTTGGTCTCGGCCTTGCCGAGTGGACTGGTGATGGAGGTCTTGTGCAGCGTGGTGGTCACGATGGCTCCTCTCGGGATCAACCCGTGTCATTTTCTGGAATGATTCCAGATTACTCCCGGTCGCTATGGCTGACCAGCACTTCAGCGATGACCTCGAACACACAACGCCGCCATCCATTGGCTGCAACTCGAGATTCCGGGCCGTTCCTGGTTTCCTCAGCCGACATGGGTGATCAGGTCGGCGATCATCGGCTTCACGTGGGTGCGCCAGTGTGGCCAGCTGTGGATGCCCTGGGGCCAGAAGTCGTAGGTCACGTTGTCGTAGTCGAGTTCGTGCAAACGCAATTCGAAGGCTTTGCTGTTGGCGAATGCGAGCGCCTCCAAACCCAGGCCGATGCCGAGATCCACGGCGGTGCCGGGCGGGTTCGAGAGATCCTCGGCGGTCGGGATTCCGGTGCCGGAACCGATATAGACGCGGGTGTGCGCGGCCTTCAACCTGGGTGCGGAGACGAAGGGATCGTTGCGTCGCCACATCGGGTTCCAGGGTGGGCCCCACATGCAGTCGATGTTCAGACCGCTCTTGACCAGCACGGCAAGCCGAATCGCCTCGGGCATCAGGGGAGCCGAGATATTGGGGAATCCCGAGAACGAGCCGACGAAGCTGAACTGTCCAGGGTGGTAGGCGGCAAGGGTGAGTGCGGCGCCACCGCCCATGGATACGCCGAATATGGCATTGCGGACGCGTTGGAAGCCCAGCCGATCGTGCAGTGCCGTGGGCAGATCGCGGGTCAGGAAGGTCTCCCATTTGTAGGCCTGCCGCTGCTTCAGTTCATCCGCGGAGCCGGAGGACGAACCGACGTGCGGCGAGTCGTTGATCTGTGGCAAGAAGGCGGCGAAGCAGTCCAGCCCCGGGGTGCTCGGCGCCTTCCAGTCGGTCCAGAAGCTGGTTCGCCCGCCGATCGGTAGCACCACATTGACGTTGGCCGCCGCCAACGTCTCCGCAGCATCGGTGCCGGACTCCCAGCCATTGACGCCGACCTCAGATTCCATGCCGTGCAGGGCGTACGCCACACGGGTCTTATTGCCGTCGGCAGCCCGATAGACCCGGGTGTTCACCGGACCCATCTCGGAATCGACGATGAAGTCGAAGCCTTTGATATCGGCAGCGGCCGGTGCGGCGGCCGCTGAATCCACGACGACGATCGACATCAGCAGAATCAGGACAGTCGTACGTGATCGCCGACTGCGCCTTGGATATTCGCGAGCAAATTCACCACACATCGGCTGATATCCCTTCGCAGACAGATCGTTTCTGTGACGAACGTGAAAGTGCGGGAATATTTGTGGCGGTGACCGGAAATCCGGACGCAGATTATCAGACAGATTCCCAGGCGAGTCGTAGGTCGCAATGCGGGCGAAAGCGACATCATCGACAGCTGCGTCGAACGACTCTCCGACGCACACGAGATCCCGCGCATCACGCAGAATCCTTGTGCCCCTTGACCGGGATCACAGACCCAGTGTGCGGCCCTGGCGGCCGATCCCGATCTTCAGCGGAACCAACAGCAACCAGCACCACATCGCCGCGGTGGCCGAGATGAAGGCGATCGGAATGGACAAGGCGAAGACGACGACGGTCGATCCGATGTCCTGGACCAGATTGCGGATGACCGGAACCGGAACCCGCGCGCGGAGCAGGCGTGGATGCCGCCAGATCCACAGGACCATTGTCAACTGGATCGTATCCACCGCCGCGACGACGGCCGCGTAGATCGCCACCGACTGCCGCTGCCCGCTGTACTCGGCCAGCAGCGCGGTCGGAAACGGAATCAGCGCGACCAGGCCGAGGCCGAGCATCGCCAAGGTGAGCAGTCCGTCGTCGATGCCGCTGACGCTCTGGAAGATCCGGCGGTGGTCGCGCCAGAACGCCGCGATCACCACGAAGCTCAGCACGTAGGCGGCGATATGGGGGATCAGGGCGTGCAAGGCCGCGTCGAAGGCGTGGCCGTCGAGTCCCTCCGGAATGGTGATGTCCAGGACGAGCAGGGTTATCGCGATGGCGAAGACGCCGTCCGAGAGTGCCAGCAGCCGATCCGCTCCTACACCCACGCTCTTGTCCGTCATTCGGCCGAGCGTACGACCGGTGGGGTGGGATCACGCCGTCACGGCGCGTGGGCGGGTGCGTGTCTGGATCGTGCCGCCGCACAAGGGATGCTGAAAGACTGCTGCGCAATCATGTCCACCCCGGCCTCGACCTCACACAGCTGTCCCAGCACCCGATTCAGGGGATGTTCGCTCAACGACGGACATCCACCATCCAGGGAAACTCGTGCGGTGTCGCTTCCTCACCCCCGACGATTCTGGTCGTCGGCTCGGGCGGTGGCGTGAGCGTTGCGGTATAGATCGCGATCTGGCGACCCTGCTCGTCCAGAACCGGGATCGTGGCCGGCAGCACCGTCCCGCCACTGGCGGTCAGTGCCTGTCCGCCACCGAGTTGCAGGGTGGCGGGGGTTTGTTGTGGAGCGCCGATGATGAGGCCGGAGTCGGCGGGCAACGCCTGTGGTTTCTCGTCGGACACGGGTGACTCCCTCTCCTGCTGTGGAACTCGGTCACCGGGCTGGTCACGAGTCTGCCATCGAATACCGCCGCCACGGAGTCGAATGACCCACATCGAGGACTTTCGCCGCAGCGATCATCGAGGGCAGTCAAGGAGTTCGGCCACCACCTCCCATGGGATGCGCTCGAGGAGGGGCATCCTCGTTGACCGCGTTGGAGTTGCCTACTCTGAGAAATCCCGTTCGGAGGCCTCCAATATGCCGAACGGGAATCACCGCGGGCGGCCGTGGGTGTCCCGGCGAGGGACACCGCGACGTTTCAGCGCGGTCCCGACGGTGCTTGGCGTGACGCCGAACCCCTCAGCGATACGGGCGAGCGACCGACCATCCTGATAGTTGACGACGGCCTGGTCGATCTCCTCCTTCGACAGTCGACGCTGCCGACGAATGGCAGCACCTCCCGCGCGCAGGACGTCAAGGATGCTGCCCTTGGCGAGCCGGTAGTCGGAGCTCAGCTGGTTGGCTGACGCTCCGTTCTCGTACGCCGCGACAATCTGCGCGCGATCCGCATCACTCAAACGGCGACCCAATGCGTGTACTTTCGGCACCGTCAGCGAGGGTCGGCGTTTAGCCTGGTCAGAGGCTCGAATTCGGAGCTGTTCGAGGGTGGAAGTTAGGGTGCCCTGGTTCGAGTAAGCTCGCATAAGGTCCACTTCATGAGAGAGCCACAGGTCATTGACCTGTGGCTTTTTTGGTTTTCCTGTGATGCACGAAGCCGGGGGATGCCCTACGTAGTACCCTACGTTTATGAAGGCCAAAACGAGCGTGTACCTGGATCCTGAGCAGGCTGCCCGTCTCAAGGAGGCGGCTGAAGCTTCGGGGCGGTCGGAAGCTGATTTGATTCGCGAGGGGATCGACCTGGTGTTGTTGCGGGCGCACCGGGTTCGCCGTACCCGGCCGTGGCCGTCGTTTGATTCCGGCGATCCTGGATTCGCCGCCAACAGTGAGGACCTGCTCGGCGAGGCATACGGCGAGTGAGCTTCTTCATCGCCGATACCTCGGCCATCATCGCTGCCTACGATCGCGCTGCGGAACTGCACGAACGGGCACGTGAATTCCTCTCCACCTCTGTCGCGGTTGTCTCGCCGCTCGTGCTGGACGAGGTCGATCATCTGCTCGTCGCGCGATTCGGAAAGGACCGCCGCACAGCCGATCTCGTCCTCGACGATCTGCTCACCTCGGCAGAAGAGGGCGCGGTGCTCGTGCCACAAGTGGACCGTGACGACCTCCGAGTCGCCCAGAAGATCATCGAGCAGTATCGCGGCCTCCGCCTCGACCTGGCCGATGCGGTCACGGTCGTGCTCGCCGAGCGCTACCTCACCAACGACATCTTGACGTTGGATGAGAAGGATTTTCGCGCCGTGCGGCCCCTCACACCTGCTCATCCGTCGTTCCGGCTCTTGCTCCAGGGCGACTGAACCACTGACAACCGCCATATCCGCAAACGATGTCATGGGGCTGGGAGTGGGGAGAGGTGGCAGCGGGCGATTTCGAATTCGGGGACGCGGTCTATGCGGTAGGTGGCGTGGGTCAGGGAGTGGTGGAGGTTGTGGCGGAAACGGTCGAAGGTTAGGGGGGAGCGGGTGGAGGCGAGGAGGTCTTGGGTTTCTGGGCAGGAGAGGGCTGTTTGGATTCGGGTGGTCCAGCCCTCGTCCAGGAACCAAG
>NZ_BAAFGR010000275.1:0-6927 GCF_041154655.1 Nocardia sp. JMUB6875 | reverse complement strand
GGCTTGGACGGTTCCGCTGGTGGTCGCGGTGGTGGCCATCGCGCGTGGAATACGGTGGGTGGTACGGCGGTTGGGGCGGTGGCGCAGCCTGGCGGCGGGGGCGGCGTTGCTGGTGGCGGGGCAGTTGGTGATCGTGCCGACCGTGGTTGAGTGGCGGCGCGCGGCCTATGAGGCGGCCAATTCGTATGTGGATCCCGCACTGGTGCAGCCGGATTCGCCGACCCGGTCGGGTAGTCCGGTGTCGATGGCGACCTGGCCGTCGCTGGGCGCGCAGGGCCGCAAGTTCGTGGCGGGGACGCCCACGCGGGCGGTTCGCGTGTACGTGGGCCTGAATTCCGCGCCCGACCTGGATGCCCGGGTGGCGCTGGCGGTTCGGGAGTTGGAGCGCACGGGCGGGTTTCAGCGCCGGAATCTGGTGGTGACGGTGCCGACCGGGTCCGGCTGGATCGACAGCGATGCCGCCAAGGGCTTCGATCAGCGCTTCGGCGGGGATGTGGCGCTGGTCGGATTGCAGTACTCGGACGCGCCGAGCTGGGTCACCTTCGTGTTCGGCCGCAGTGCCGCCGAGCAGTCGGCAAAGGCGCTGTTCCGGGCCGTGGAGCAAAGGATTTCGACGCTGCCGGATCCGCCGAAGCTCTACATCTACGGTCAGAGCCTGGGCGCGCTCGGCGGCAGTTCGGTGTTCGCCGACGACGCCGACGAGGACGCCCGCACCTGCGGCGCGCTGTGGGCGGGCCCGCCCGCCGGGGAAGTCCATCACGGCCGCGCCGCCGTCCTGGCGAATGCCTCCGACCCCGTGGTGCATTGGTCCCCGTCACTGCTGTGGCGCGCACCGGATCTCACCGGCACCCGCCCGGATGCCCCTGTCCCCCACTGGATTCCGGTGGTCAGCTTCCTGCAGACCACCGCCGACCTACTGGGCGCGCTGGACGCCCCCGCCGGTCACGGTCACCGCTACGGCACCGACCAGGGCACGGTATTGCCGGACTGCTGAGCGGCGCCGCGGAATTCGCGCGCGTAGTCGGCGGCCAGCCGTTCGATGGCGGCCGCCGCGTCGAGCCGGGTGCGCCAGGCCTGCGGGATGGCCTGCACGCCGAGCCGCGCGCCCAGCAGGGAACCGCAGATCGCGCCGGTGGAATCGCTGTCCCCGGAGTGGTTGACCGCCAGCAGCACGCCATTGCGGAAGATCTGTTCCGGTGTGCCGCCCGCGTTCTCGGCGCACACCGCCGCGCAGACCGCCAGCGCCAGCGCCTCCGGGCCGATGACGCCGGTGCCCAGCGGCTCCAGCAGTCCGGGCAGCGGCATGGGCCGCCCCCGGAAGGAAACGGCGTCGGCCAGCCGCAGCGCCCGGTCGAGCGCGTCGGTGGTCTCCTCGTGCTCGCGGTGCCGGATCAACTGCGCCCGGGCCTGTTCCACCGCCGCCCGCACGTCCAGTCCCCGGCACAGTCCGAACACCATTGCCGCGAACGCCCCGGCGGGCAGCCAGGCGCCGGGATTGCCGTGCGTGAGCGCCGCGGCGTCACAGGCCAATTCGAAGGCGTAGTCCAGCGAGGGCGTGAATCCGCAGGGCGCGGACCGCACCACGGCCGCGCACCCCTTGGAATCGTTGATCGGATGTTCGCGCGTCCCCAGCGGCACCCCCGGCCGCTGCCGTGCCGCGACCCGCCGCATGGCCGAGATGGTGGTCTGGGTCGGCCCGCGATTGGTCATCAGCTCCGGGTATCCGGTGAGCCCGCTCTGCAACGGCACCCGCTGATCGGGCAGCGCCCCCTGCCCCTGCCCGCGCAACCACACCAGCAGGTTCTCCTGGATCATGCCCACGGTGGCGGCGGTCCCCGATTCCCGCACGCGCGCACCGCGAATGAGCGCCTCCATGGTGAACAGCGCCAGCTGCGTCTCGTCGGAAATCCGGCCCTTGAAGCCGCTGCCCTCCCCGGTGACACCCTGAATCCCGTAGCGCTGCTGGATGTTCGGCAGCAGCAGCGTCTCGATCGGCGCACCCAGCGCGTCCCCGATCGCGCCGCCGAACAGACAGCCGAGCACGGTGTCCTCGCGCGGCACCCAGTTCGAGGCGGCGGCCCGCGGGCGGCGGACCAGCGACACCGGTTCGGCCACGGTCTCCCAGGCGGTCTGCGCGAATTCGAAGCAGGTCTCGTAGCGGTCGCGCGGATCCTTGGCCATCGCCTTGCGCAGCACCGCGTCCAGTTCCGCGGGTAGCTCGGGCCGCAGCCGGCTGATATCCGGCGGCGGGGACTGCAGATGCCCGAGCATGACGGTCGCGATATTCGGCGCGTCGAACGGCCCGCGCCCGGTGAGCAGCCGGAACAGCGTGCAGGCCAGCGAGTATTGGTCCGAGCGCGGCCCCATGGGGTCGGAGGTCAGCTGTTCGGGCGAGGCGTAGGCGAGGGTGGCGTTGAGCATGCCGGTGCGGGTCAGATGCGCGGTGTCGTCGAGCACCCGCGCGATGCCGAAGTCGCTGAGCAGCGCCCGCTCGGTGAATCCGGTGCCGATGCCGCCCGAGCGCGACAGCAGGATATTGGCGGGCTTCACATCCCGGTGCAGGACGCCGCGCCCGTGCGCGTAATCCAGTGCGGCCGCGGTCTGCACGATGATCTCGACCGCCCGGTCCGGCGTCAGGTCGTGCGGATCGATGGAGGCGCAGTCCACGCCATCCACGTACTGCATGGCGATCCACAGCTGCTCGTCCTCGTCACCCCGGTCGTAGACGGTGATGATGTTGGGGTGGTCGAGCTGCGCGATGACATCGGCCTCGCGTTCGAAGCGGGTGCGGGTCTCGGTCTCCCCGAACATCTCCCGATGCAGCAGCTTGAGCGCGATCAGCCGAGGGAGCCGAGGGTGGCGGGCCGCGTAGACCGAACCCATTCCGCCACGGCCCACTTCGCGCTCGATCACGTAACCAGCGAAGACTTCGCCGCGTCGCAACATCCCCAAAGAAAACCCTTCACGCGCCGAATCAGAGTCAGCCTACCGGTCCGTACCGACGCGCCGCAGGCATTGGCGCCGCGTCAGGAAGTCAACCGCCCAGCCCCCATTCGAAATGCTGACAGCAGAAGGCCCCGCTGGTAAATACCAGCGGGGCCGAATTCCGTTGCGGTATGCCGATCGAATGGATCAGGCGATCGGGCCGCGGGCCGCCTCGTAGGCCGCGCCGACGCGGTACAGGCGGTCGTCGGCCAGCGCGGGCGCCATGATCTGGAGGCCGACCGGCAGGCCGTCGTCCGAGCTCAGACCCGACGGGACCGACATGGCGCAGTGCCCGGCCAGATTGGTGGGCAGGGTGCACAGGTCCGACAGGTACATGGCCAGCGGGTCGTTGACCTTCTCGCCCAACTTCCACGGGGTGAACGGGCTGGTCGGCGAGACCAGCACGTCGACGGACTCGTAGGCCTTGTCGAAGTCCCGCGCGATCAGGTTGCGGACCTTGTTGGCCTGGCCGTAGTAGGCGTCGTAGTAGCCCGAGGACAGCGCGTAGGTGCCGATCATGATGCGGCGCTTGACCTCCGGACCCAGCCCGGCCTCGCGGGTCATGGACATGACCTGCTCGGCGGAGTGGGTGCCGTCGTCACCGACGCGCAGGCCGTAGCGCATGGCGTCGAAGCGGGCCAGGTTCGAGGACACCTCGGACGGCAGGATCAAGTAGTAGGCGGGCAGCGCGTACTCGAAGTGCGGACACGACACCTCGATCACCTCGGCGCCCAGATCCTTGAGCTGCGCGACCGCGGCGTCGAAGGAGGAGATGACGCCGTGCTGGTAGGAGTCGGAGTGAAGTTCCTTCACCACACCGACTTTCACGCCCTTCAGATCACCCTTGGCGCCCTCGCGGGCGGCGGCGACCACCGGCGGCACCGGAACGTTGCGGGAGGTCGAGTCGCGCGGGTCGTACCCCGCGATGACCTCGTGCAGCAGCGCGGTGTCCAGCACGGTGCGACCGCACGGGCCGCCCTGATCCAGCGAGGACGCGCAGGCGACCAGGCCGAAGCGGGACACGGTGCCGTAGGTCGGCTTGGTGCCGACGGTCGCGGTGACCGCGGCGGGCTGGCGGATCGAGCCGCCGGTGTCGGTGCCGATCGCCAGGGGAGCCTGGTAGGAGGCGAGCGCGGCGGCCGAGCCGCCACCCGAACCACCCGGAATCCGGTCGGTATCCCAGGGATTGCGGGTCGGGCCGTACGCCGAGTTCTCGGTCGACGAACCCATGGCGAACTCGTCCATGTTCGTCTTGCCGAGGATCGGGATGCCGGCCTCGCGCAGCTTGGTGGTGACGGTCGCGTCGTACGGCGAGACCCAGCCCTCGAGCATCTTCGACCCGCAGGTGGTCGGCATGTCGGTGGTGGTGAAAACGTCCTTGAGCGCCAACGGAACACCCGCCAGCGGCGAGACGACCTTGCCGTCGGCGACCTGGCGGTCCACCTCGGCGGCGGTCAGCAGCGCCTGCTCACCGGCCACGTGCAGGAAGGCGTTGATCTCCCCGTCGACCGCGGCGATGCGCTGGATGTGCGCCTCGGTGACCTCGACCGAGGACACCTCACGCGCGTGGATCTTGTCCGCGAGCTCCGCCGCGGACAGCTTCGTCAGGTCGGTCATTCGCCCTCTCCCAGAATCTGCGGAACCATGAACCGCTGCTCCTCGACCGCCGGAGCCATGGCGAGCGCCTGCTCCGGAGTCAGGCAGGGCTGCTCCACGTCCGGGCGGGTGACATTGGTCTCCGGATTCGGGGAAGC
This sequence comes from Nocardia sp. JMUB6875, assembly GCF_041154655.1. Classification (NCBI taxonomy): domain Bacteria; kingdom Bacillati; phylum Actinomycetota; class Actinomycetes; order Mycobacteriales; family Nocardiaceae; genus Nocardia; species Nocardia sp. JMUB6875. The sequence continues at coordinate 2,188 of NZ_BAAFGR010000275.1, read as the reverse complement.
GGTGGCGGGCACATCGGCGGCGGCGACCTGCGAGATCTGCGCGACGTGGGTCAGGATGGAATCCAGCTGACCGGCGTACAGATCGAGTTCGTCGTCCGTCAAAGCGAGCCGGGACAGCCGGGCGAGGTGAGCGACCTCGTCCCTGGAGATGGCGGGCACCGCGGGACCCCTTTCGGCATGGTTCGAGCTTGGTGATTGGCCATCCGACAGCCTAGTGGGTGTCCGCGGGCCACCGGTCGCAGGTGTGCGCCAGACCTGGCACCATCGATGTGTAACCGATGGGTAAGTGGTCCGCGCCACAGGGTTGGCTCGATTCGATAACCAGCTCTCGAGGGTGTAAGTATTGCGGGACTCGGGTACCCGTCCGAAAGTTTCGGTCGCACAGTAAAGAAAGGAAGGCACGTGTCATACCTGCTTCGCGTGCAACTTCCGGATCGCCCGGGCAGTCTCGGATCGCTGGCGCTGGCGCTGGGTTCGGTCGGCGCGGACATCCTTTCGCTGGATGTCGTCGAGCGCGGTGACGGATTTGCGGTCGACGATCTCGTGGTCGAGGTACCCCCGGGCGCACTGCCCGACACCCTGATCACCGCGGCCGAATCGCTGCACGATGTGCAGGTCGATTCGCTGCGCCCGTACTCCGGGATGCTCGACACCCACCGCGAGCTGGAGCTGATCGATCAGGTCGCCAATGCCCGCGACGATCGGCTGCAGGTGCTGGTCGACGGGGTGCCGCGGGTGCTGCGGGTGGGGTGGTCGACGGTGATCGATATGGGGCCGCAAGGGGCTTACCGCGTGGTGGGGTCGCAGAGCGCGCCCTCGACGCAGGCCGGGTCCGCGCCGTGGATGCCGCTGGAGAAGCCGGCGGTGCTCGACGGCGAGGGCGACTGGGTGCCGCAGCTGTGGAAGGACATGGACACCAAGCTGGCGGCCGCGCCGTTGGGGAACACCGGGAAGGTGTTGCTGCTGGGCCGTCCGGGCGGACCGGACTTCCGGCCGTCGGAGGTGGCGCGGCTGGGGTATCTGGCCGGGATCATCGCGACCGTGCTCGGCTGAGCCTTCTCGTGTAACAAGCTGAAGTCTTTTCTCGCACAGCGTTTTCACGCCTCCGTCGGAGTTTCGACGGGGGCGTTTTCGTGTTGCGGGGGGTGTGCCGGGTTCCGAAGTGTGACGGCAAATACGTAGGAACTTAGTAGATTCACAGCATTTATCTACTATTCGGCTACGTAGGACATCTACGGTCGTACTCAGTAGATAAGTCACCGACGTGACCTGAACCGGCAAGCAGGAAGGCAAAGACGCCATGCGGCAAGCCCATCGATCACGCCCGACCCTCCGACGGGTCAGCCTCATCCTGACCCCCCTCGCGGGCGCCGCCGCGGCGGTACTCGCCGCCGGACCCGCGACCGCCGAATCCCTTTCCCGCGAAACCAGTTCCAGCGACTCCCGCTCCACCGGAACACTCAGCGGCCGCGGCCTGACCGGCGACGGCCCCGGCGGCAACCCGCGCTCCAACAGCAACCCCGGCGGCATCGTGAACCACGGCAACGACCACACCGGCATCCACGCGAACGACCCGTTCGGCTACTACCACACCGATATGAATCCCGTTCTGCAGAACCAGCATCCGCGTGCCGTCGAGCCCGCCCCGGACCCCTACAACCTCCCGCTCAACAAGCGCGCCGGCAGCCCCGCCACCTGGAGCCCGTCCTACAACGCGGACGGCTCCTACACCGTCTGCCGCCCGCACGCCAGCTTCTGCTGACCGACGCCGAGACCGGGAGCCCGAAATGCCTACCGCCGCAACCCAACAGCTCCGCCGCGCGGCCGCCACGCCGATCGCCATCGCCGCCCTGACCGTGGGTGGAATGCCGCTCGCCGCAGCGGCGGAGGCCGAGCCCGGCGAACGCAAGTCCCGGGTCAGCGCCGGATGCCTCTGGGCGGGAACGACTTACGCGCAGAACAGCACGGTCTCCGCGGGCGGCACCACCTTCCGCTGCGGCACCGACGCGGCCGGGCCGTACTGGTTCGCGAACCAATCCGCGGGCCCGGCCCAGCCGGTCCCCAGCCCCGGCGCCCTCTCCTCCCCCATCGGCCAATTCACCCCCGGCGCAAGACAACCCGGCACCAGCTACAACGACTACTGCGTAGGCAACCAACTGATCCCCGGCACCGACGACATCTACCAGGT
>NZ_BAAFGR010000274.1:0-6948 GCF_041154655.1 Nocardia sp. JMUB6875 | reverse complement strand
GGGGACGAGCGCGGGGCCGTTGTGGCAGGCGTGCGGGCCAGCTGGATCGCCGTCGGGGTGGGGTTGGTGATCGTGCTGGTCGTGCAGGTGTTCGCGGGACCGATCACCCGGGCCATCGCGGGCGGGGACGATATCGCGCGGGCCGCGGAGTCGTGGGTGCGGATCGCCTTGTTCGGGGTGCCGTTGATCCTGCTGGCGATGGCGGGCAACGGGTGGATGCGCGGGGTGCAGGAGACCCGGCGGCCGCTGATGTATGTGCTTGCGGGACTGGTGGTTTCGGGCATCCTCTGCCCGACGCTGGTACACGGCCTGCTGGGTGCGCCGCGCTTGGAGCTGGAGGGGTCGGCGGTCGCGAATCTGGTGGGGCAGTCGATTTCCGGTGCGCTGTTCGTGTCGGCGCTGTTCCGGGCCAAGGCGCCGCTCGCGCCGCATATCGCGATCATGAAGGCGCAGTCGGTATTGGGTCGCGATCTGATCGTGCGGAGTCTGGCGTTCCAGGCCTCGTTCGTCTCGGCGGCGGCGGTGGCCTCGCGGTTCGGGGCGGCCTCGGTGGCTGCGCATCAGCTGGTGCTGCAGATCTGGAATTTCCTTGCGCTGACCCTGGATTCGCTGGCGATCGCGGCGCAGACGCTGGTCGGTGCGGCGCTGGGGGCCGGAAACGCGCGCGGCGCAGAGGGTTTGGCGCGGCGGATCACGGCATGGTCGACGGCGTTCGCGGCAGGGCTGGCGGCGATATTCGCGGCGGGCTACACGGTGATCCCGCGGCTGTTCACCGATGATCCGTCGGTGCTGGATCGAACCCACGTGGTCTGGTGGTATTTCGTCGCCATGATCCCGGTCGCGGGCGTGGTCTTCGCCCTCGACGGCGTGCTGCTCGGCGCGGGCGACGCGCCCTTCCTACGCAATGCCACCCTCGGTTCGGCACTGATCGGCTTCCTGCCCATGATCTGGCTGTCCCTCGAATTCGACTGGGGCATCGGCGGAATCTGGACCGGCCTGGTCGCCTTCATGCTGCTGCGTCTGATCGCCGTCAGCTGGCGGGCCCTGTCGGGTCGCTGGGCGCGCGTCGGGGCCGAGGTGCCCGGGCGAACGGCGTGATCAGGTTGGCGGCGATGGGGCATCGGATGGCATTCCATCGGTAGCAAGCCATGCCTTCCGCGAATGAGACTGTCTTCGAACGGTTTCGAGAGAAGGAAGAACACATGGCGACATTCGTTCTGGTGCCCGGCGCCTGGCACGGTTCCTGGTGCTTCGAGAAGGTGATTCCGACGCTGGAGCTGGCCGGTCACACCGTGCACGCCCTGACCCTGACCGGTCTGGGGCCGGACGACGACGAGGCGACGGTCGCGACCGCCAACCTCGACACGCATGCCGCGGATGTCCTGCGGCTGCTCGATCGTGAGCACCTCACCGAGGTGACCCTGGTCGGTCACAGCTACGGCGGAATGGTCATCGCCGCTGCCGCCGATCGTGCTGGCGGCCGGGTCGCACGCGTGGTGCATCTCGACGGCTACGTGCCGCGCGACGGCGAATCATGCTGGTCCGCAACGTCGGAGGCCTACCGCCGGAAGTTCACCGCCGGTGCGGCGAGCACCGGATATGCGGTGCGGCCACCGGACGGCGGCGATCCCCGCCGCCGCCCGCATCCGCTCGCCTCCCTGGTGCAGACGATCCGGCTGTCCGGCGCGTTCGAGGAGGTCCCGCGCAAGGAGTTCGTCTACTGCTCGGGGTGGGAGGATGCGACGCCGTTCGCCGCGCAGCGCACCCGGCTGCTGGCCGACCCGGACTGGCGGGTCCACGATGTCCCGACCGTGCACAACGCCATGCGTGAGGCTCCGGAGGCAGTGTCCGAAATCCTGCTCGCGGACGCGTGATCCGTCGCGGCCGGTGAACTACTCCGCCGCGCCGTTCGCCTGTGCGGCGGCCTGCTTCGCGAGGTTCTCGGCGACTTCGGCCTGCCAGTTCTCGTTGGCGTGGGTGGTGTCGACCTCGTATTCGAAGCGGTCGGTCATCTCCGGCTTGATGTCGGCGACATCGACATAGAACTGCTCGTACCAGCGACGGTGCTGGTACACCGGCCCGTCCTCCTGGGTCAGCAGCGGATTGTCGATGCGGGTCTTGTGCTTCCAGATCTCCACGTCCTGCAGGAAGCCGACGCCGAAGCTCTTGCCGAAGGCCTTGGCCAGCTTGTCGGATTTCTCCGGCGGCAGGCCCTTGATCCGCTGCACGCTCACACCCCATTGCAGGACAAAGGAATTGTGCGTGACGGGGTAGTGGCAGTTGATCAGCGCCACCTCGACGGTGTTGTCACCGAAGTCGTTGTGCAGATAGTTGATCATGTAGGAAGGTCCGAAATACGAAGCCTCCGACCGCAGTAGCGACATCTCCTGCGAATAGTTGGACTTCGCGTGAACGTCGGGCCGTCCCTTGGAATGCAGGAACTGCGTGGCCACGTGCCCTTCGAACACATTCTTGAAGTACACCGGGTACGCGAAGTGAATGTAGAAGAAGTGCGCCATATCGACGTTGTTGTCGATGATTTCGCGGCAGTGCGCGCCCTCGATGAGCAGTGAGTTCCAGTCCCAGTCGCTCCAGTCATCGGTCTCGATGCCCTCGATGTGGGGGATGGCGACCTCGGGCGGCGGCGGATTGCCCTCGGGATCGTTCCAGACGAAGAACTGCCCGTTCTCCTCGCAGGTGATCCAGGATCTGGTGCGCGCCAACGGCGGAACGCGCCGGGCGTAGGGGATGGCCGCGCACTTCCCGTCCCCGCGCCAGCGCCAATCGTGGAAGGGGCAGGCGATATTGTCGTCCTTGACGCTGCCGTAGGACAGATCCGCGCCCATGTGGCGGCAGTAGCCGTCGAGGCAGTGCAACTCGCCCTTGCTGTCGGACCAGATCACCAGCTTGGTGCCGAAGGCGTTCACCGAGTGCGGTTGCCCGTCGCGGAAGGACTCGGCGAGCCCGAGGCAGTGCCAGCCGCGGGCGAACCTGGTCATCGGCTCGCCGACATCGATACTGCGATAGTGCTGAACCATGTGCGTCCTCCGTGTCGAGGGTCCCACGCCCGAGGCTAAGCACTGCTGCTTAATAGAACAAGTATCAGTTTCTCGGGCGGAGCCTCCGGAGGCGCGCTAGGCCCGGCGGTACCGGCGCACAACCACTTTCGCGGGGCGGATGGAGCGGTCGCCGACGGTCAGGCCCGGCTGGATGACCGACTCGACCGTCCGGTCGGCGTCCGGGTCGTCGGTGTCGGAGAGCTCGGCGGCCTCCATGACGTCCGGATCGAAGGCGGCGCCGCGGAACGGGGTCACCAATTGGCCGCCGCGTTCGGTGAGCATGCGCTCCACGCGGCGGCTGATCGCCTCGAAGCCCGGGCGGTCGGCCTCGGAATTGGAGGTGGAGGCGAAGGTCTGGGCCAGGCCGTGCAGGGCGAACAGATCCCGGATCAACGGCGCGTCGGCCTCGGCGCGCTCATCGCGGATCTGCACCTTCGCCTCATCGGCTAGTCGCTCGATGGTGGCGGCCTGGCGGGCGATGACGCGCGCCAGATCGTCGATGCGCTCGGTGATGCGGTCGAGGGTTTGCGCGGGCATGGCTGGGGTCGAGGGCGACGCTGTGGGTTCGAGTGGCGCTGCGGCGGACTCGGTCGGAACGGGGACGTCGGTTACAGCGGCCGCCGGGGCTGGATCGGTCATGCTGGAACGATAGACCCAGCAGTCGGTCGCGGCTGCTACCATCGCCCACGTGGGGGTCTTTGGAATCGATCTTGGCACAACGAATTCGGCAATTGCGGCAATCGACGCAGACGGCCGTCCCCAGGTGCTGATCGGGCTCAATGGCGAACCGACCGTTCCCTCCGTGGTGTTGTTCGCCTCGGCGCACGATCATGTGGTCGGCGAGGGCGCGCGTCGGCAGGCCCGCCTGGATCCCGATCACGTGTGCACGCTGGTGAAGCGCCGCATGGGTGATGCCGAATGGCGGTTCGGCGCGCACGGGCAGCGCTGGTCCGCGCCCGCGGTGTCCTCGCTCATCCTGAAAAGCCTTGCCGCCGATGCCGAATTCTCCGGCAGCGGTCCGGTGCGGCGGGTGGTGATCACGGTGCCCGCCTACTTCGGTGACGAGGAGCGCCGGGCCACCATCCAGGCCGGGACCTATGCCGGATTCGATGTGGCGGGCGTGCTCTCCGAGCCGATCGCGGCGGCGCTGTCCTACGGGTTCGGGCGGCTGGACGGCAGCATCGAGATCGACAAGGGCCCGGCCCGCGAGACCGTGCTGGTCTACGACCTGGGCGGCGGCACCTTCGACGCCACCGTCATCGAACTGGCCGATCGGCGCATCTCGGTGCTGGCCGTGGAGGGCGACCATCAGCTCGGCGGCGCGGACTGGGACGAGCGGCTGGCGCTGCATCTTTCCCAGAAGTTCTGCGAGGCCAATCCGGATGCCGAAGACCCGCTGGATGATTCGGTCGGGTCGCAGCTGCTGGTGCTGGCGGCCGAACAGGCCAAACACGAGCTCACCGCCGCCGAGGTCACCGAGGTGGTGATCGCGCACGATGGCGCGCGGGCCGTCATCGAACTGACCCGGGCCGAGCTCGAGGCCATGACCGCCTCGCTCATGCGGCGCACCCTCGACCTCACCAAGGCGGTGCTGGCCGCGGCCGAGCAGCGCGGGGTGCGGCGGGTGGATCGGCTGCTGCTGGTCGGCGGTTCCTCGCGGATGCCGATGGTGGCCGAGCAGCTGCACAAGGAATTCGGGCTGATCGGGGAGCTGCGGGATCCGGACCTGTCGGTGGCGCGCGGGGCCGCTTTGTATGGCGAGAAGCTGGAGATGGAACGCCTCGTGACCGCCGATCTGGTGACCCGCGGGCGGCTGCGCGACCACGCCGATCTCAGCGAGGCGGCCCCGGCCGATCTCGAGGCCGCGCTCAAGCGGGTGGCCGACTCCTTCGCACAGCCGGTCGGGCTGGTGCGCCGCATGATCGAGATCCAGGTGGACACCGTGGTGTCGCGCGGGTTCGGGGTGCTGGCGCTGGATCCGTTCAACGGGCTGGCGGCCAGCTGGCTGGTGCATCGCAATCAGACGCTGCCCATCAAGGTGCGGCGCTCCTACGGCACCGTGCGCGCGGATCAGGATCAGATCGAGCTGACCATCGTCGAACAGCAGGGGCAGGCGGCCTCCACCCGGCCCGAGGACACGAAGGTGTTGGTGGAGGGGAGGATTCGTGATATTCCGCCGGGGTACCCCGAGGGCAGCGAAGTCCGGGTGACCTTCGAGATGGGATTCGACGGCGTGCTGCACGTGACCGCCTATCATGTGGACGCCGATCTGCCGCTGACGCTGTCGGTGCAGACCGGGGCGACCCTGTCGCAGGCGGATGTGGAGCGCGAACTGGATCAGCTGCAGCGCACCCGCCGCCGCAATTCCTGAGCCCGCCCGTACGAACGCTGAGCCCCGAACGAGTCCGATGCACGCCTTCGACCCCAACGACTATCGCAAACGAGTTCTCGCCGCCGTGGAGCGCCGCGGCGGGCTCGAGGAGTCGGATGCCTTCGAGCTGTACGACATTCCGCTCGCGGAGGCGCCGCGGCTGAGCGATGCCGAGGTGGCGGCGCGGGTCTCGGAGGTGTGGGACCTCTGGCAGAAGCTGCGCGATCATCCCAAGTTCCGGGTGCTGGCGGGGCTGCTGGTGGACGCGCACGATGTGCTCTCGGAACCGTTGCTGCACACCGGGTCCCGGCTCGTCGAGGCCGACCGGGTGCAGCAGCTGCGGTCGCGGCGCGATGCCGAGCGGTACGAGATGCTCGATGTCGCCATCGAGCGGCTCGTGCAGCGGCACGGCGGGATTCCCGCCGCCAAGATTCCCGGCCTCGAGGACATCGGCCGCATGGGCGGGCTGTCGCTGGCCGAGATCGCCGCCCACATCCGCCGCCACCGCATCATCGACGACACCGCGCCCACGCCGCCGCCGGTGGCCGCCGCGCTGAATCCCGAACGCCGCCAGCAGATCCGCAAACTCCTCGCCGAATACGAGCGCCTGCTCCCCGGCGATCCGGTCCCCACCCTGATGGCGCTGCTCGGCCTGCATTTCGCCGCCGCGCACGACACCACCGAGATCCGCCTGCGCGCCGAGGCCCTGCGCGCCCGCACCCGCGAACTCCCGCCCGGCCGCGTCCGAGTGGTCCTCGACGAACTCCTCGTCCACATCAGCGACATCCTCGAGCCCGGCGGCGACATCGTCGACACCTACCTGCAAGCCATCATCCTCACCGTCACCGACGACCTCCGCCCCCAGGTCCGCGCCGCCGTCCTCGTCGAAGACCTCCTCGTAGCAGCCGATTTCGACTACCTCCTCGGCGAAGCCATCACCTCCGGCCTCGACCGCGCCACCGCCGAACAAGTCCTCCTCACCCTCACCGACGAACTCGGCACCACCATCGAAGGCCGCGAACACCTCGCCGGCACCTCGGGCCCGGCCGGTGCGGGACCACGCCAATCCGGCCACGGCTCAACGGCTTCCGGCGCAGCTGGATTCCCGAGCGCAGGCCGGGGTGGGGCCCGCGGGGCAGCGCCCAACACTGGTCAGACCACGACAGGCGCAGCGGGCGGAGTGATGCCCGGCGTGGATCCGACCTCCGGGGCTGCGCGAGGAACTGCCGACGCCGCGAGCGGCCCGATGCACAGGTCCGACCAATTCGGGAGCGGATCTGCCACGGGGACCGGCGGCACCACCTCGCGTGGTGGTCCGGGTGCCGCGAACGGCGGGTCAACGGGGCGTGCCGGGGGATCTGGCGCAGCGGGAACCGGTGGCGGGCCAGGGGATTCGGGTTGGGATCGGGCGGCAGGTGGAACGTCGCGTGCGCCGGATCCTGAGCAGTGGCAGCGGACACCCTATGGTGCGCCCCAGGTGGGCGGAACGGCCGCGGCGGGGGCCGGGCGGCCGTGGGA
>NZ_BAAFGR010000273.1:0-7000 GCF_041154655.1 Nocardia sp. JMUB6875 | reverse complement strand
GTTCATGAGGCGGTAGATGTGGGGGTGGGCCAGGGCGTAGGCGCGGTAGGACTTCGCGATGGCTGTAAGTCCTTGCGGGGACGCTGCTTCCAGCGTCTCGGCCAGCTCCGCGAGAGCATCGGCCACGACCAGGGTTTCGAGCGCGGTCTTGTCCGGGACGTGTTTGTAGAGGGACGGGGCCTTGATTCCCAAGGCCTCGGCGACATTTCGCATGGTGAGGGCTTCGGGACCCTGCTCGTCCAACAGCCTGCGAGCGGCGGCGGCGATCTGCCGCTGCCGCTCGGTGAGCGTTCCGGTCGGGTCAGGCACGGAGGAAACCGTCCCGGGTGCGCAGGCCGTAGCCGGCGATGCGGTCGATGCCGATGTGCAGCATCCAGGCCAGCAGGAAGGTGAACAGGGCCGGGAGTTCCAGGGCGGCAAAGGAATACGCGATGGCCAGGGCCAGGGGGATCCAGGTGCGGTGGGCGGTGTTGTAGAAGGGGACCGCCTGCCGGGGCAGCTGGCCTTGGCGCACCGGGTCTTTCGCGCCGATCGCCGCGAAGAACGTGAGGTCGGGGGCGATGAGCCCGGCGACCAGGGCCAGCCAGGAGCCGGTGCCGTGGTTGACGCCCTCGGGGATGGCGAAGGCGGCGAGGAACAGGGTCCAGGTGATCCACCCGGCCTTGCGGAGGGTGGCCGGGAGGCGGTGATCGGTGGCGGTCGGCAGGTTGGCGGCGATGGCGGTCATCGGACCCTCCGGAGCTTCTAGCAGCGGCTAACGTTGTTAGCCACTACGTTAAAGCTAATGTCGTTAGCCTGTCAACCCCGACCGGGTTCAGGCCGCCATCGGCTCGGCCGCGGGCTCGCTCACCGCCGCGGGCTCGTCCTCACGAAAGCCGGGCAGGTAGCGATCGACGTACGGGATCATGAGCTGGATCAGCGGCCCGATGCCGAACGCGTACAGCACCGTCCCCACCCCCACGCTGCCGCCGAGAATCCAGCCGATCGACAGCACCGTCGCCTCGATCCCGGTGCGAATCACCCAGACCGGTTTGCCCGTTCGCCGAACCAGGCCAGTCATCAGGCCATCGCGCGGCCCCGGCCCCATGCCCGCGCCGATGTAGAGCACCGTCGCCACGGCGTTCAGCACCACCGCCGCGCCCATCGCCCCGATCCGCACCGGCAGCGCGTTCAGCTCCGGCAGCAGCCACAGCCCCGCATCCACCGAGACGCCGATGACCACCACATTGCTGACCGTGCCCAGACCGGGCCACTGCCGCAAGGGAATCCAGGCCAGCAACACCACCGCGCCGGTGATCGCCACGATGGTGCCGAAACTCAGCGGCACATGATCGGCCACGCCCTGATGGAACGCGTCCCACGGGTCGAGGCCGAGAGCGGCGCGAATCATGACGGCCATGGAGAAGCCGTAAAGCCAGAGTCCGGCGTACAGGGCGATGAGGCGGCGCAACAACATTGACCGAGCATGGCAGCGACTGGCATGCAACTGGTAGATCCAGTTGCCAATCACTGGCCCTTCAGCTGGATATATTGTTTTGTACTAGAAACCGCGAAACGCCGAGTCGCGACGCGCGGAACGTCGTTGACCGCGGACCGACCCGGCAGTAACTTTGGTTCTCCGATGCGCCGACGTTCTTATCGGCGCGAAGTGCGAGTCCGTGGTCTGGAGCGTCGGGTTGTTGACGCTGGAGGGCGTTATGCGGCGGGATGGCGCATGGATCGGGGCACGCGGGCGGGCAATGTCGGGGCATTCGGGCCGAATTCGACGATGGCGGCGGATCGGACTCATCGGGGCGATCACCCTGTTGGCGGCGGCGATAGCGATACCCGGCACCCGCGCCGACATCCCCTATCCGGACGATGACCCCTTCTACGCGCCACCGATCTCCTTGGGGGAGTTCGCGAATGGGGCGATCCTCAATTCACGACCCATCGCCGTGTTCGGTCTCCCGCTCCCGGTGGCGGGCTGGCAGGTGCAGTACCGGACCACCGACTCCGCCGGGGAGGCCGTCGCCGATATGGCGACCGTGATGGAACCCTTGACCCCCTGGACAGGACCCGGCGATCGGCCGCTGCTGTCGTATCAGATCGCCGAGGACAGCCTCGGAACCCGCTGCGCGCCATCGTTCGCGCTGCGCGGCGGCCGCGACTTCTCGATCGCCACCACCCTGCTCGACGTCCCGTTCCTGGCCGAGGCGCTGCGCCGCGGCTGGGCCGTGGTGGTGTCCGACTACGAGGGCCCGCAGTCCCGGTTCTTCGACGGCGTGAACTCCGGCCGGGCCGTGCTCGACGGCGTCCGCGCCGCCAAATCCTTTGCACCGCTGGGCATCACCGACAACAGCCCGCTGGGCGCGTGGGGTTACTCGGGCGGCGCGTTCGCGACCCTGTGGGCCATGCAGATGCGGGAGAGCTACGCGCCCGAACTCTGGTTCGCGGGCGTGACCTCCGGCGGCGTCCCGACCGATATTCCGGCCATCGCGCGCGGCGTCGACGGCACCTATCAGGCCGGGCTCGCGGTGCTCATCCTGATCGCCTTGGCGCGCAATGATTCCGGGTCCGGCCTCGCCGACGCCCTCAATGACGCCGGGCATGCGGTCATGGCCCAGGAGGCCACCTCCTGCGGCGGCGACCTGGTGGTGCACCAGTTCTTCCGGCACGTGGACGACTTCGCCATCGACCCGGGCATTCTCGACAGCCAGCCCTTCCGGACCGCCGCCAACCACCAGGAATTGGGCGGCTGGCCGCCGGACGTGCCGCTGTACCTGTACCACAGCAATGCCGACGACGTGATCCCGTCGGCGGGCTTCGGCGCCCTCGTCGACCGCTACTGCGCGCTGGGCGTGACGCTCACCGCCGTGCACTCCACGATTCCCGGCCACAATCCGGCGGCCGTCGGAGAAGCGTTGGGGGCCATGAACTTTCTGTCGGACCGCTTCGCGGGCGTGCCCGTGGTTGCCGGGTGCACCGTGCGCTGAACCAGCACGGCGCACCCGACGTCTCGGGATCAGTTGGGGTTGGCCCACTTGGTGGTGCCGGGCGCGCCCGTCAGCGTGCTGATCAGGTCGACACCGGCGATGAGCAGCGCCGGGCCGCCGACCACCAGGGTGCCGATGATCGCGCCGATACCCGCCGCGACCGGAACCGTCGCCAGACCGAAGGCGCCGCCGAGGAAGCCGATGGCGCCGACCGCCGCGCCGATGGCCAGGCCCACGAAACTGCCGATGGCCGTGGCGATGCCGAACTGGCTGGTGAAGTTCTGCATGGCCAGCTGGTTCTCGGAGAGCGAGGCCACCGGGTGCAGCACCGGCGTGGCCGCCGCGACATCCTTGACCGCGGTCAGGCTCAGGGTGGCGCCGTCCGCGCTGACATTGCCGGGCAGCGGGTAGCTCAGGCCGTCCTGCTCGAAGGCCAGCGGCAGGCTGAGCACGACGTCGCCCGCGACGTCCTTGACGTTCACCGATCCGCCGGCCAGCTCGAAGCTGCCGTTGGTGAGGGTGGTGACGACGGAATTGCCGACCAGCTGGGTCTGGTAGCCGATATCCGGCACCGCCGAATCCGCGTGCGCCACACCGGCTCCGGCGATGGCGACCGCGGTGACGACCGGCGCGGCGACCGCGGTGATCTTACGCAGCAACATGGGTTGTCCAATCTTCATCAGGTGTTCGTGGCAACACGCGGCTCAGTACTGAGAATTCCCCCTTGCCGAATCCGCGAGCCGTGTTGCGTTCAGCAACGCGTTCTACAGCGCCTTACGGTAGCGCGCGACACCGACACTCCGAATAATTTTCGGCTCGAGTGTCGTTAAAAGACCAGTTCGACAGCGATGCCCAGCCCGCACACCAAAGCCATCACCAGGAACGCCACCGCATCGGCGCGGCCGGGTGTGCCCGGGCGAGCTGTCAGTTCGCCGGTGCCGCCGCGGGTGGTGATGGCCTCGCCGAGCTCGCCCGCGCGCCGGCTCGACACCGCCATGCTCGCGGTCAGAATGTCGACCAGCGGATTGTCCGACGCCCGGTGCAGCAGCGAATCCTTGGGCCGCAGTTTGCGGGCGGCACGCAGCACCCGCATCTCCTCCAGCAGCAGCGGCAGCCCGCGCAGGGTCAGCGCCACCACCACGGCCCACTCGTCGACCGGGACGCGGTGCCGGACACCGCCGCGGGTCCAGCCGATCTTCTTCAGCGGCGCGCCGAGTCTGGCCAGCGCGGGCGCGATCTCTCCCATCGGCGTGGTCCAGGCGACCAGGAACGATGCGCCGAGCAACAGGAATCCGAAGATGACGACCCGCACGTACTGCAGCAGCGCCGACGTACCGACCGGCACGTTGATGGCCGCGCCCAGCGCGATGCCGACCCACACCAGCCACGGGAAGCGCGGCAGCGTGCCCAGCGGCAACTTGGCCAGCACGAACACCGCCGCCAGGAACAGGAACGCCACCCCGAGCAGCGCCCAGGACGGAATGAACATGAGCAGCACGCTGACGACGAAGACGCCGATCATCTTGGTACCGGCCCAGAGCCGATGCACCGGGCTGTCGACCGGAACCTCACGGAGAATGACACTGCTCATCGGACGCCTCCGCTGACATCGTGGGACCCGAACGCGGCCGGGGCGGCATCGTTCTCGACCAGACGCCCGTCGCGCAGATGGACGGTGCGGTCGCAGACGGCTTCCATATCGGCCACGTCGTGCGAGATGACGATCAGGGTGAGACCCGAATTCCGTAGTCGGGCAAGCAGATCCACGACTCCGGCGCGACCCTCCGGATCCAGTCCGGCCAATGGCTCGTCCAGCACCACCACCTGCGGATGGCTCGCCACGATCGCCGCCAGCACCACGCGCTTGGCCTGACCGCCGCTGAGTTCCTCGATGGACCGCGAGGCCAGCGCCCGATCCAGGCCCACGGCGTCGAGCGCCTTGGCGACCGCGTAGGTGCCGCGGCCGCCCCAATCCTCGATCTCCTCGCCGACGGTCTGCCGCTGCAACTGCAGCCGGGAATGCTGAAAGGCCAGCTGCACGGCCCCGATTCGCTTGTGCACCGGGCGGATCCGGGTGAATTCGTGCAGATCGCAACTGCCCGTGGAGGGTTGGGTGAGCCCGGCCATGATCCAGGCCAGCGTCGACTTGCCGGATCCATTGCCGCCCACGATGAGCAGGGCCTCGCCGCGGCGCACGTCCAGGTCGATGCCGTGCAGGGCCGGCGCCTCCCACGGGGTGCCGCGGTTGTAAGTGTGTCCGACGCCGCGCAATTCGAGGATGGTCTCGCCCATGGGGCGCTGCCGCGGATCGCTCATCGGGCGCGGCCAGGCGGGCAGATGCTCGACGGAACGGCCGCCCGCCAGATGGACCACCCGGTCGGCGGCGGCCGCGTCGGCCTCATGATGGGTGACCAGCACGACCGCCATCGGATGCCGCCGGGGCAGGGCCGCGAGCAGGGCGACCAGTTCCTGGCGGCCCTCCGGATCGATCATCGAGGTCGCCTCGTCGGCGATGAGCAGCGTGGGCTGCCGGGCCAGGGCGGCGGCCACGGCGAGGCGCTGCTGCTGGCCGCCGGACAGGGTCGCGGTCTCGCGCCCGCCCATTCCGGCCAGCCCGACCTCGGCCAGCAGGCCCTCGATATCGACCTCGGCCGCGTATTCGGTGGGCAGACCCCACACCACATCGTCGGCCACCAGCACGCCGAGGGTCTGACTCTCCGGGCGCTGCAACACCATGGCGGTGCCGCCGCGCACCCCGAGCCCCGCCGCGCCCGGGCGGGTGACGGTGCCGCCGGTGGGCGGGCGGCCCGCGAGAATCCTGGTGAGCGTGGACTTTCCGGATCCGTTGTGGCCGACGATGGCGACGAATTCGCCGATATCGACGGTCAGATCGATGCCGGACAGGGCCTCGGTGCGCGCACCTTGATAGCGGAAAGTCACGTCCCGCAAGGTGACCGGCAGCGGGGCCACCGGACGGTCGTCCTCGGGCGCGTCGAGCAGATCATTGCGGCCGGGCAGCCAGGTCAGCCGGTCCAGCACCGACCCGAGCACGAACCACGACACGACACCGCTGACCACCATCGCCGCGATGATGCCGCCGCCCACGAACGCCCACCACCAGTGCAGCACCGTATCGGTGAAATCGGCGACCGCCCGGCCCAGCGGCTCCAGCGAAGATTGCCGTGCCGCAATGTTTTCCAGGCCTTTCGCGCTGTTCCGGATGGCGTCGAACAGCAGATGCCGCGACCGCGCGAACACCAGCAGCAACCCGACCGTCAAACCCGCCATGATGGTCCCGGCGAGCGTCGACAGCACCACCACCGCGGGCAATCCACCTCGCCGCCGCTTCACCGTCCCGACGATTCCGCCGATGATCGCCACCCCGACCAGGTTCTCCGCCGCCAGCAGCCCGGCCGCCACGAACGTCACCAGCGTCGCCGCGATGGCGGTCGCCAGCTGCGTCCGGAACCTGTAGCGATGCGCGAGCAACCCGATCGGCACCGCCGCCACCAGTTGCAGCGCCGCGGCGAACGGCACCAGCGACCCCACGGTCACCAGCCCCACGGTCGCCCCGCCCAGCACGGCACCCGTCGCCAGCTCGATCGGCCGCAACGCGCCCTTGGGCAGCGCTACCTCTGAATTCCCGGCGCGAGCCCCGCCAAGTCCCGCAGCCAGGCCACCGCGAATCCGGTACGAATCGGTCACGCCTTCCAGTCTGCCGTGTCGGACCCCCACCCCACCGCCACCTCTCAACATCTCCACAGAGTCGGAGCACGATGATCACAACCTGCCCGGCCGTGCGACGGGTCAGTCGGATGCGCCCTTGGTGTCGATGAGGTTGGCGAAGATTTCGGTTATCCGGACCGTGAGGGCTTCCGGGGTGGTGCCGGATTGGGTGGCTCGGAGGGCGAATTTGCCGTCCACGGTGAGCGAGGCCATGCCGTGGGCCAGGGACCACCAGGCCAGGGCGAGGGTTTCGGCGTCGGTGGCGGGGAGGAAGCCGGAGGAGACTGCCTCGGTGATGG
>NZ_BAAFGR010000272.1:0-7073 GCF_041154655.1 Nocardia sp. JMUB6875 | reverse complement strand
GTGCTGATGTGGGACTCCAGGGCGGGCATGGCGATCAGCGTCGGGTGAGGGCGGCGAGCCAGGCTTCGACCGTGGTGAGGTCGGGGGCGTTGATGTCGAGGGTGGCGGGGGCGAGGGAGTTGAGGTGCCAGGCGGCGGTGGGGAAGGCGGATTCGATGTCGGTGCGGGACAGGCGGTGTGGGCCCCAGGTGCCGGGTTGGCGGTCGCTGAAGCCGAGGAGGTAGTAGTGGCCGCCGGGGTTGAGGATGGTGGTCAGGCCAGTGACCAGGGCGGTGCGGTCGTCGCCGTCGAAGAGGTGGAACAGGCCGCAGTCCAGGGCCGTGTCGAAGGTGTCGCCGAGGGTGCCCAGGTCGAGGGCGTTGTGGCGGAGGAAGGTCGCCTTCAGGCCGCGGTCGGCGGCCTTGTGGCGGGCGGTGTCGAGGGCCTGCGCGGATAGGTCGATGCCGGTGGCGTCGAGGCCGAAGCTCGCGGCCAGTAGTGCGTGTTCGCCTGTGCCGCAGCCGAGATCGAGCACGCGGCCGTGCAGTGCGCCGGACTCGGCGAGGGCCGCGAAGGCGGATTGTGGGCGGTCGATGTCCCACGGGGGCTTGGTCGCGTAGAGGGTGTCGGGTGCGTCGGGGTCGTGGTACTCGGGGTGCGGGTCCATACCTTCGAATTTATCGAGCGTCGGGTAGTCGGGGGCGCCCGCCGGGAAACTGCACGGGCGACCAGTTTTCCGGGTTGCCGTGCGCGCCGGACCGGATTACCGCACACTGGGCTCCACGCAAACGCCGTGTGAGGGCGGCGTTTTCACTCGGGAGCACCTATGACGGAAACCCAGCCCACATCCGGTGATGATGAACGGCGGCTCGCCGAACTCGGTTACAAACAGGAATTGGCGCGATCCTGGTCGGGATTCTCCAACTTCGCCATCAGT
Organism: Nocardia sp. JMUB6875; assembly: GCF_041154655.1. NCBI lineage: Bacteria > Bacillati > Actinomycetota > Actinomycetes > Mycobacteriales > Nocardiaceae > Nocardia > Nocardia sp. JMUB6875. The sequence continues at coordinate 6,157 of NZ_BAAFGR010000272.1, read as the reverse complement.
TTCACGATTGTCTCGATTCTGACCGGCGGATTGGCGAGTTACGGGATCGGCCTGCAGAACGGCGGGCCGATCACCATGGCGTGGGGCTGGCCGCTGGTCTCGCTCATGGTGTTGTTCGTCGGGCTGGCCATGGCCGAATTGGCGTCGGCGTACCCGACCTCCGGCGGACTGTACTGGTGGGCGTCGGAGCTGGGCGGGCCGGTGTGGGGGTGGTTCACCGGGTGGTTCAATCTGATCGGGCAGATCGCGGTGACCGCGGCCATCGATTACGGCGCGGCGATTTTCACGACCGCGGTGCTCAATGTGATCGGGTGGGATATCGGCACCGATCGCACCGCCATCTTCATGGTGTTCGCCGGAATCATCGTGCTGCACGCGGTATTGAACGCCATCGGCCCGCATCTGTCGGCGGTCATCAACAACGTGTCGGCGTGGTGGCATGTCGGCGGCGTGGCGCTGTTCGTGCTGATCCTGGGCTTCGGGGCGGATCACCACCAGAGCATCGGGTTCGTGTTCACCAAGACCGTGGACAACAGCGCGGTCGGATTCGGCGGGGTGGCATTCAGTTTCCTGCTCGGATTGCTGCACGCGCAGTACACATTCACCGGATACGACGCCTCGGCGCACATGTCCGAGGAGACCCACGACGCCTCGCGGATGGCGGCCAAGGGAATCATCAATACGATCATCGTGTCGGCGGTCGCGGGGTATCTGCTGATTCTGGCGGTGACGTTCGCGATTCCGAATCTGGACGACTCGCTGGATCCGACGAAGAACAGCGGCTATCCGGTCATCTACATCCTGCAGAATTCGCTGAGTTCGTTCTGGTCGGGATTCCTGCTGATCATCGCCGCGGTGGCCCAATTGTTCTGCGGCTACGCCTCGGTCACCGCGGCCTCGCGGATGCTGTTCGCGTTCTCCCGCGATGGCGCGGTGCCCGGATCGAAGTTGTGGTCGGCGCTGTCGGCGCGGAAGGTGCCGGTGAACGCGGTGCTGTTCGTGTCGGTTTTCGCGTTCATCCTGCTGATTCCGTCGATGTTGGTGCCGGCGGCCAACGCCCCGACCGCGTACGCCGCGGCGACCTCGGTGGCCACCATCGGGTTGTACATCGCCTACGGTCTGCCGGTGCTGCTGCGGTTGCGGCACGGCGAGCGATTCCAGACCGGGCCTTGGCAATTGGGCCGCTGGTATCGCCCGGTCGGGATCATCGCGCTGATCTGGATCGTGATCATCAGCGTGCTGTTCATCCTGCCCACCGATGACCACGGCTATCCGTGGGTGGACGGATTCACTTGGAACTCGGTGAATTACGCGCCGATCACCCTGGTCGGCGTGGTCGGGGCGATCGCCATCTGGTGGTTCGCCTCGGCGCGGCGCTGGTTCACCGGGCCGAAGCGGACCGTGGAGGAACCGCCGGGGACCGAAGCCCCCGTCGGCGCCTGAGAGCTACAGCGGGGTCACGTACGCACCCGAGATGCCGCCGTCGACCAGGAATTGCGAGGCGGTGATGAAGGAGGAATCGTCGCTGGCGAGGAAGGCCACGGCGGCGGCGATCTCCTCCGGCTCGGCGAAGCGTCCGGTGGGGATGTGCACCAGGCGGCGGGCAGCGCGCTCGGGATCCTTGGCGAACAGCTCCTGCAGCAGGGGAGTGTTGACCGGTCCGGGGCACAGGGCGTTGACGCGAATGCCCTGGCGCGCGAACTGGACTCCGAGTTCGCGGCTCATGGACAGCACGCCGCCCTTGGAGGCGGTGTAGGAGATCTGCGAGGTGGCCGCGCCCATGACCGCGACGAAGGACGCGGTATTGATGACCGAGCCCTTGCCGCGCTCGAGCATGTGCTCGATGGCGTACTTGCTGCACAGGTAGACCGACGTCAGATTGACGTCCTGCACCCGCTTCCACGCCTCGAGGCCGGTGGTGAGGATCGAATCGTCGTCCGGCGGTGAGATTCCCGCATTGTTGAAGGCGATGTCGAGGCCGCCGTAGGTGTCCACGGCGGTCTGGAACATGGCCTTGACCTGTTCCTCGTCGGTGACGTCGACCTTCACGTAGAGACCGCCGACCTCGGCCGCGGCGGCCTCGCCGGTGGTGGCGTCGATATCGGCGACCACGACCTTCGCGCCCTCCTGGGCGAAGCGCCGCACGGTGGCGAGGCCGATGCCGCTGCCGCCGCCGGTGACCACCGCGACTCGATCCTGTAAGCGCTGCAACGTTTCTCCTTCTCTCGGATGGGGGTCTCTACTCGGTGGCGAGGAAGACGTTCTTGGTTTCGGTGAAGGCGCGCGCGGCGTCCGGGCCGAGCTCGCGGCCCAGGCCGGACTGTTTGAAGCCGCCGAACGGGGTCCAATACCGCACGGAGGAATGCGAATTCACCGAGAGGTTCCCGGCCTCGACGCCGCGGGCCACCCGCAGGGCGCGGCCGACATCGGAGGTCCAGATGGAGCCGGACAGGCCGTATTCGGTGTCATTGGCCAGGCGCAGGGCGTCGGCCTCGTCGTCGAAGGGGGTGACGGTCACGACCGGGCCGAAGATCTCCTCGGTGAGGACGCGATCCTCGGGGCCGGAGGGGAGAACAACCGTTGGGGGGAACCAGAATCCGGGGCCGTCGGGCCGGGTGCCGGTGAAGGCCACCTTGGTCGAGGGTTCCAGGAAGGCGGCGACGCGGTCGCGGTGGGCGGCGGAGATGAGCGGGCCCATCTCGGTGTCGGCATTGGAGGGATCGCCGACGACGACGCCTTGCACGGCGGGTTCGAGGAGTTCGAGAAAGCGGTCGAAGATGCTGCGCTGCACCAGGATCCGGGAACGCGCGCAGCAGTCCTGACCGGCATTGTCGAAGACGCCGTAGGGTGCGGTGGCGGCGGCGCGCTCGATATCGGCGTCGGCGAACACGATATTGGCGCTCTTGCCGCCCAATTCGAGAGTCACGCGCTTCACCTGGTCGGCGCAGCCGATCATGATCTGCTTGCCGACCTCGGTGGAACCGGTGAAGACCACCTTGCGCACGGCGGGGTGGGTGACGAAGCGTGCGCCCACCACCGAGCCTTTGCCGGGTATCACCTGGAAGACATGTTCGGGCAGACCGGCTTCCAGCGCGAGCTCGCCCAGGCGGATCGCGGTCAGGGGCGTGAGTTCGGCCGGTTTGAGCACCACCGTGTTCCCGGCGGCCAACGCGGGCCCGAAGCCCCACGCCGCGATCGGCATGGGGAAGTTCCACGGCACGATGATGCCGACCACGCCCAGCGGTTCGCAGAAGGTGATGTCTACGCCGCCTTGCACCGGAATCTGATTGCCCAGCAGGCGTTCCGGCATACCCGCGCTGTAGTGCAGCACATCGCGGACGTTCCCGGCCTCCCAGCGGGCATTGCCGATGGTGTGCCCGGCATTGCTCACCTCGAGCCGGGCCAGCTGCTCGATCTCGGCGTCGACGGCCTCGGCGAAGCGGCGCAGCAGCCGCGCGCGATCACCGGGCGCGACGGCGCGCCAGCCCTCGAAGGCCCGCTGGGCGCGGGCGATGGCGGCGTCGGTCGCGGCCTGGTCGGCCAATTCGATGGTGGCCACCACGGTTTCGGTGGCGGGGTTGACCACCTCGGTCGTCGTCACGGGTTGCGTTCCTTTCCGTATCGGTCCGCCTGTTCGACCAGGGCCCGCATCAGGCGGGCGTCGGTCGCGTTCTCCTCGGGATGCCACTGCACGCCCAATAGGAAGGGGCCGTCGCGGGTCTCGGCCGCCTCGATGGTGCCGTCGGGGGCGTGCGCGGTGGCGGCGAGGGCGGGGGCGAGCGTGTCGATGGCCTGATGGTGGTGGCAGTGCGCCTTCACCTCCGGGCCGACGATGGCGGCGACCCGGCTGCCGGGGGTGGTCGCGACCGTGGTGATCGTGAAAGTGCCCGGCTCGCGGTTGTGTTCGGTGTGGCCGAGGACGTCGGGCAGGTGCTGGTGCAGGGTGCCGCCGAGGGCGACGTTCACCAGTTGCAGGCCGCGGCAGATGGCGAGCACGGGCAGGTGTGCGGCGCGGGCCAGTTCGAAGAGGCCGAATTCGGATTCGTCGCGGTCGGTGCGCGGCTTGCCGGTGGCGGGGTGCGGTGAGGCGCCGTAGCGGGCCGGGTCGAGGTCGGCGCCGCCGGTCAGCACCAGGCCGTCGAGGCGGTCGATCAGTTCGGGGCGCGGGGTTCCGGTGGGCGGCAACAGGACCGGGATGCCGCCCGCGCGCACGGTCAGGTCGACATAGGTGCGGGCCAGGACCGCGGCGTCCACGTCCCAGTGGCCGAAGCGGGTGCGCTCGGCATAGGTGGGCAGGCCGATGATCGGCCGGCGTCCGGTGTCAGAGTCGTTCGAAGCCACGCATCCGCTCCCAGTCCGTGACGGCCGCGTCGTAGGCGTCGATCTCGACCTGCGCGGCATTGCGGTAGTGGCGCACGACTTCCGGGCCGAACGCCTTCTGCGCGACCTTGCTCTCGCCGAAGAGCTGGGCGGCCTCGCGCAGGGTGCGCGGGACGCGGGGGCGATGGGAGCGGTAGGCGTTGCCGTGGAATTCCGGTTCCAGGGGCAGTTGCTGCTCGATGCCGTGCAATCCGGCGGCGATGGCGGCGGCGACGGCCAGGTACGGGTTGACGTCGCCGCCCGGGATGCGGTTCTCGAAGCGCAGGGACGGGCCGTGGCCGACGGTGCGCAGGGCGCAGGTGCGGTTGTCGCGGCCCCAGGCCAGGGCGGTGGGCGCGAAACTGCCCGCCTGGAAACGCTTGTAGGAGTTGATGTTCGGGGCCAGGAAATAGGTGAGCTCACGCAGGCAGTCCAGCTGGCCCGCCAGGAAGTGGCGCATAAGAGCCGAGGGGCCGTCGCCGTCGGCGAAGACCGGCTCGCCCGCGTCATTGCGCAGGCTCAGGTGGATGTGGCAGGAATTGCCTTCGCGCTCATTGTATTTCGCCATGAAGGTGATGCTGCGGCCGTCCTGGGCGGCGATCTCCTTGGCCCCGGTCTTGTAGATGCTGTGATTGTCGCAGGTGATCAGGGCCTCGTCGTAGCGGAAGGCGATCTCGTGCTGGCCGGGATTGCATTCGCCCTTCGCGGACTCGACATACATTCCGGCGCCGGACATTTCGGTGCGGATGCGGCGCAGCAGCGGCTCGATGCGGCCGGTGCCGAGCATGGAGTAGTCGACGTTGTACTGGTTGGCCGGGGTCAGGTCCCGGTAGCCGCTGCGGAACGCGGCCTCGTAGGTGTCGTCGAAGACCAGGAATTCCAGCTCGGTGCCGACGTAGGCGTGTAAACCGTGCTCGGCCAGGCGATCCAGCTGCGCCCGCAATACCTGCCTGGGGGAGGCGGCGACCGGCTGACCCGGCATGCCGTGATCGGTCACCTGCTCCACATCGCAGAGCACCAGGGCGGTGCCCGGCCACCACGGCACCAGCCGCAGGGTGCTCAGATCCGGGCGCAGCACGAAGTCGCCGTAGCCGGTCTCCCACGAGGACATCTCGTAGCCCTCGACCGTGGTCATCTCCACATCGACGGCGAGCAGATAATTACAGGCCTCGGTCGCCTGATCCAGCACCTCGTCCACGAAATACCGTGCCGAACAACGCTTCCCCTGTAACCGGCCCTGCATATCCGTCATCGCCACCAGCACGGTGTCCAGCTGCCCCGCCTCCACCAGCCGCACCAGCTCCGCCGTGCTCAACATCCCGGCCCGCATCTCGACCCCTCTCGACGTCAACGTGCCCACGCTAGGCGACCCCACCCCCCACGCGTGCCCGAATTGCCGAGGAGATCCCCGTACGATTCGCAGCGTTCATGTCCGCAGCAGCTTTTCTGGGGGTCGGGGTCGTCGCACCTGTTCACCGCAACGGCTATGAGCGGCGGCACGCTTTGAGTGTGGTGATCGGCTGAGGGTCGTTGGCGCTCTGCCCCCACGCCTGGATCTCGACGTGGACGCCGCACATGACGCGGTCACCGGCCTGCAGTCCCGCGATGTCGGAGGGAATGTTCACCGAGACAGTCCTGCTCGGCATTCCCCGAACTGCCAGACTCGGTGTCTGGTCCGCCAGGCTGGTGAGCACGCACGGAGCCGAGTTCGAGCACTCGACCACGAACGGCACCTCCCCATCCCACTCCTCCGGCCCCTCGTGCGTGAAGGCCCACAAGAGCGCCCACGCGGCCCCCA
>NZ_BAAFGR010000271.1:0-7173 GCF_041154655.1 Nocardia sp. JMUB6875 | reverse complement strand
GGTGGGCGGCCATCATCCTGTCGGCCATGCGGCCTGCGGCGGGGAGGCGGTGGCGGAAGGCGCGGAGCAGGCTGGGGAGTTGGCGCATGGTGGCGGCGTCGTCGACGTGCCAGTGGCCGGGTGGGGCCCAGAGTGCCGCGCCGACTATGGAATTCGCGTCGTTGCAGGCCACCTCGACCCCGCCGAGCGGGATGAAGTGGTGGCGGGCCTGGGCGGCGAACAGGATCGCGGTGCGGCGGGCGCGGGTGGCGTCGTCGCGGATCAGCCATTCGATGAGTGGATCGTCGGAGAACGCGATGCCCAGCACGCGCGCTAACTCGGGAATATCGGACAATTGCGCCGGGCGCACGGTGATCCCCATGCCATCACGGTAGCGGTTCGGCGGCCTCCTGATACCGCGTGGTCAGATGCTGTGCGGCGGCGTGGTCATGGGTGGGGACAACTTTCACCAGGCGTTGGGCCAGGTGCAGTCGATGCAGGGTCTTGAAGGTGAGATCGCGGTCGACGTCGACGAATATGCCCGGGAACCCGGACTTCTGGCGAATCTTCTCGATCTGCAGCGCGTGCCAGGCCGCATCGCCTGCCAACAGCACCCAGCCGCGCGCGGTGTGGGCGAGCACGCCGACGCTGCCCGGCGTGTGTCCGGCGAGGTCGACCAGGACGACACTGCCGTCGCCGAAGAGATCACGGCTGCGGGCGAAGGTCAGCACCGGCGGGCCGTCGAGCTCGTACTCCACCATGGGCCGGTCGAGCAGTCCGTCGCGGACGCCGCCGACGGGAGCGACCGGACCGGTGGTGACCCAATCCTTTTCGACGCTGTGCATGTGGACCGGAAGCCCCGGCAGGTCCAGCAGGCCGCAGACGTGATCCCAGTGGGCGTGGGTCGGCAGCGCGAAATCGAGGGCGGGCAGGCCCGGTTCGGCCTCGAGGGCGGTGATGGTCGCGATGGTGTCGGCCGGTGGGCGTACCGCCGGACGCAGCAGGCCCGGCAGCTGCGCGATCGCGCGGTGCTCGGCGTCGAGGCAGAAGCTGGGATCGACGATGAAGGTGGCTTCGGGATGCTGGATGACGAACGAGGTCAGCGAGCTGCCGATGCGCTTGGGTGTGAACACGCCCTCCACCACGGCCGAGGTCGGCACGGAACGCTCGGTCTGCTGCAACGCGGTCACGGTGACCGTGCGCTGCGGCGTTGGCAGTCCCGCATCGGTGAGCGACCGCAGAAACCGCTGGTCGGCCCGCCGTGGGCGGATCGCTCCGGTGATGGAAGTGGTTACGGCGGCGCAGCATTGGAACAGGCTGGAATTGCGTACTGGATCGGACATGCTGGCACGCTAATACTTAAGGTCGACATGAAGTAAAGGGGTGAATCGTGGCCACGGTCCAGGACATGAGAATCGGGGACGCCGCGGCGGCACTCGGTGTGGAGACGCACGTGCTGCGGCATTGGGAGTCGGTGGGGTTGCTCGCGCCGCCGCGCAGCCCGTCGGGGCATCGCAGCTACAACGAACACATCCTCGACTACGCCCGCGTCATCCAGAAACTGCAGCGAACCGGGCTGTCGCTGGAGCAGATTCGCCAATTGGGCATGGGCGCGTGCGACGATCGGATAGCCATGATCGCGCGGCGGCGGGCCGAGGTGCGCGAGCGCATCGCGCTGCTGGAGGCGACGGATCGATTCCTCGAGCACCTGGTCGAATGCAGTCATCCGGTCATCAGCGACTGCCCGGAGTGCTCGGCGTTCGCGGTGCGCGAGCACGCGCGGCCGACGGCCGAGTTCGCCGATCGCACCTAGGCTGGAGGGGCCAGTTTCCGAACCGGGAGGAGTTGGGAAATGCGTGTTCGCGGAGGGATTCTCGGCATTGTCGCGGTGGCTCTGGCCGTGGCGGGGTGTTCGAATTCGAACCACCAGTCACCGCCGTTCGTTCCCACCAGTGGTGTGGTGTTCCCGCGTGGCGACGGCAATCCGACCGGGACAACCCCGGCCTCGGCGACCACCACACCCGCTGGAGGTCCCACGGTCCTGGCCCCGTACGCCTCATGCGGCAGCGGGCAGGTCGATGTCACCGCGGAGGTCATGTCGCCGGGCACCGGCCATCGGGGCGTGAAGTTCACCTTCGCGCTGGCCGCGGGTGCGGCTCCGTGCACGCTGACCGGATACCCCGGTGTCGATACGGGCGCGGGCGGACCGCTGCTGCACGCCGACCGCACGCCGCGCGGCTACATGGGCGGCCTGCCGCAGGGCAGTGACGAGCCGCCGGTGGTGACGCTGGTATCCGGCCACCCGGCCAATGCGGTGGTGGAGGGCGTGGCGTTCGACGCTTCCGGAAGCGGGTGCCCGCTCTACACGAGTCTGCTGGTGACACCGCCCAATTCGACCGACACCCGCACCGTCGCGGTGACCATCGACAGCTGTGCCCTGCACGTGCACCCGGTCACCGGGTAGCGGCCACCGCTACACCGAGCTGTCGGCGGTCACCACCACGCGTGCACCATCGGCGGGAACATGGGTGATGTTCCGAATCCGCGACTTCTCCGGCCCCGCACCCGCGGGCAGCGAAAGCCGATGCCGCGTCAGGATTTCCCGCAGCACCGCCGTGCCCTCCATGAGCGAGAACCCGGCCCCGATGCACCGCCGCACCCCGCCGCCGAACGGCAGCCAGGTATTCGCGGCGACCTCGCCGTCGAGGAATCGTTCGGGCCGGAAGGTCAGCGCGTCCGGAAAGGCCTCGGTGCGTTGATGCGCCAGCAGGATCGACGTCGATACCACGGTGCCCTTCGGCAGCTCGTGGCCGCCGATGGTCATGTCGCGGGTCAGCTTCCGTCCGGTCGCGGCGATCACGGTGTGCAGGCGCATGGCCTCCTTGAGCACCGCCTCGAGATACTTCTCGTCGCCATCGTGGGCCGCGCGCCGCGCCTTCGCCTGAATCTCCGGATCGGCGGCCAGCTCGTAGCACGCCCACGACAGCGCCGATGCGGTGGTCTCGTGTCCGGCCAGCAGCAGCGTCACCAGCTGATCGCGCAGTTCGGCGTCGGACAGCGGTGCGTCGGAGGGATTCTCGCCGGATCCGACCGCCAGCAGTCGCGACAGCACATCGGCCCGACCCTCCAGATCCGGATGCGCCCGCCGCTCCGCGATCTCGGTGTAGAGCAGCTCGTCGATCGCACCCTGATTGTCGAGGAAGCGCTTCCACATGCCGCGGCGCTCCAGGAACGGGTACTTCCAGCCGAAGAAGATGAGCGGATTGATGTTCACGATGCGGCGCAGCCGCGGTGCGAGCTCGTCGCGGCGGCGTTCGTCGGTCATGCCGAACACCACCTGCATGATCACATCGAGTGTCAGGTCGTTCATGCGGTCCAGCGTGTCCACCGTTGACCCGGAGGCCCACTTGTCAACATGCGTCTTGGCGATGGCGTCGACCACCGTGCGATACCCGCGCAACGAGGACCCCACGAAGGCGGGCATGAGCAGCCGCCGGGCCCGCGCGTGCTCGTCCTCGTCGGTGAGCAGCAGCGAATGTTCGCCCATGATGCGGCCGAGCAGCCGATTGCCCTCGCCGGCATGCAGATCCGCCGGGTCGCCCGCGAAGATCTCGCGAATGTGCTCCGGCCGCGTGAACACCACCACGTTCTCGGAGTACGGAGGGACCAGGCGCAGGCTGAAGACATCTCCGTAGCGGCGCGACGCCGCCTGCAGCAGCGCCCCGCGCCATTTGGCGTACAGCACGGTCTGCACGATGCTCGGCAATGGCGGTCCGGGCGGATAAGCGGTGCTCACAATGCCGATACCTTTCGCATGCGCCGCCTCGTCGCGGCTGAATCGCTCTGTCTCACAGCGTAGAACGCGGGCTGGGCTCAGCGGAACGGCCACCGGTATAGGACCGGAACTGACCTACATCCTTCCTAGGGTGGAGACATGACTCCTACCGAGCCCTTTCGAATCGCCATTCCGGACACCGACATCGAGGATCTTCGCGCGCGCCTGGCGCGCACCCGCTGGCCGGCGGAACTGCCCGGCGTGGGCTGGAGCTACGGCATTCCCACCGCCTACGTGCGGGAGCTGTGCGAGTACTGGGGGAGCGGCTACGACTGGCGCACCCATGAGGCCGCGCTGAACCGGCTGCCGCAATTCCGCACCGAAATCGACGGGCAGCGAATGCATTTCACGCATGTCCGGTCCCCGGAAGCCGACGCTTTGCCGCTCGTACTCATCCACGGTTGGCCCTTCGAGGACTTCACCGAGCTGATCGGCCCGCTCACCGATCCCCGCGCCCACGGTGGCGATCCGGCCGATGCCTTCCACCTGGTCATCCCGACCCTGCCCGGTTTCGGCTTCTCGGGGCCGACCCACCGCGCCGGTGACGCGTCGACCGAGCGCAGCGCGGAACTGATCGCCGAGCTCATGGCCGCACTGGGTTACGACCGCTACGGCGCCCAGGGCGGCGACGCCGGCTCGTTCATCGCACCGCAGGTGGGCCGCGTCGCCACCGACCATGTAGTCGGCGTGCACCTCAACGACCCGATCACCATCCCGTCCTGGAACGACGACGGCTCCGGCTACAGCGCCAGCGATCAGAAAAAGCTGGCCTACCTGCAGGATTGGAGCAGCCGCGACACCTCCGGCTACGCGGGCATGCACTCCACCCGCCCGCAGACCCTCGCCCCGGCCATGTCCGATTCCCCGGCCGCGCTACTGGCCTGGGTGCTCGATATCGTGAACACCTTCAAGGATCCGGCCAAGGCGACCCCGACCGACGCGATCGACCGCGACATGCTGCTCACCAATCTGTCGGTGCTGTGGTTCACCGACACCGCCGGATCGTCGATGCGCCTGTACAAGGAATCCCAGCAGTGGGGTGCGGAGCTGTCGAACTCCGGTGTCCCCACCGGCGTGGCCGTCTTCCCCGGCAACCACACCGTGCGCGGTATCGCCGAGCGGCAGAATTCGCTCGTGCACTGGTCCGAGTTCGAGCGCGGCGGGCATTTCGCGGCCATGGAGGCCCCCGATCTGCTCACGGCCGATCTGCGGGAATTCTTCCGCAAGCTCCGCTGAGCGATTCCCGCACCTCGAATTGTCCACAGCCGCAGGGGTTTCGGCCGTCGGCCGCGCGCATCTGGCAGGATGGGCGGCATGGCGGAGATCCATGAGACGACCGTGAAGCCCGGAAAACTGGCATTGCTGGCGCGGTGGCTGCCCACCAGGCACTGGTATCTCGGGTCCGGGGAGCCCGCCCTCGCCAAATCCGGCGGCTTCCGCCTCGACGATCCCGACGGTGAGGTCGGCATCGAGCTCATGGTCATCACCGATACCTCGGGCGCCGAGCCGGTCGTCTACCTCGTTCCCATGACCTATCGCGGCGCTCCCGTCGAGGGCCTCGACCACGCCCTCATCGGTACGGCCGAGCACGGTGTCCTGGGCCCGCGCTGGTTCTACGACGCGGCCCACGACCCGGTGTTCATCGAGCAGGCCGCGGCGCTGCTCGCGGGCAAGGCGACCCCGCAGGACCAGAACACCAGCGACACCCCCGACCTGACCGTGCACCTGGTTCCGGGCGACATCCTCACTCCCGCAACGGGATTCCGCCCCACGATCATCGATACCGACGCCCACACCGATATCGCCTTCGACTCCGATCGCTCCACCAACGCGGGCGCGGAACTGATCCGCCTGCACCGCCGCCTGCACATCGGCGCACCCACCCACTCCGACCGCAGCCACGTCGACGCCCCGTGGATGGCCCCCGACGGATCATTGCGCCGCGGGATCTTCCTCAGCGCGCCCTGAACACGGCCGTGACGGAGTCCCGCGGCGGCGCGCACGACGCGCCGGGGATCATGCAAACGTCCATTTAGCTGGGCATTTCGGTCATATCATGGGTGCATGCCCGCCACTCGAATCGAAGGGCGAACCGATGTATTCGCCGACTGGGCTTGGCAGTCGCTGGTTGTGACCGGCGGCTGTTCCATCGTGTTGGGTCTGGTGCTGGCCGTGTGGCCGGGCAAGTCGGCCACGGTGGCGGGCACGCTGTTCGGGCTGGTGCTGGTGGCGTCCGCGGCGGTGCAGTTGATCGTGGCGTTCGGGGCCCGGATCAAGACTCCGCTCAAGTTGGCCGAGGGGGCGAGCGCGATCATCGCGCTGGGGCTGGCGGCCTGGACGTTCAGCAGCGGCGAATCGGTTGCGCTGCTGTCGTTGTGGATCGGCATGGGCTGGGTCGTACGGGGGATCGTGCTGGCCATCGTGGGGGTGTGGTCGGAGGAGTTCCAGGGCGCGGGGCGGCTGGAGCTGGTCGGCCTGGCGACGCTGATCGTCGGCGTGGTCATCGTGGTGATTCCCTACGAGTCCATGACGGCGCTGTCGGTCTCGGTCGGGCTGTTGACCGTCGTGCTCGGCGTCTCGGAGATGCTGCTGGGCGCACGCGTGGAGCGGGGCGCACAACCGTCGGTTGTGTAAGTAGGGTGTGGCGGGTGGATCTCACCGCCGTGCGCACCTTCGTCGTCGTCGCCGAGACCGGTCAGTTCCAAGAGGCCGCCGCGGAGCTGTCGATCACCCAGCAGGCGGTATCCAAACGCATTGCGGCACTGGAGAAATACCTCGAGGTGCGGCTGTTCGCGCGCACCGCGCGCGGCGCCCAACTCACCATCGAAGGCGAGGCCTTCCTGCCGCACGCCCGCGATCTGCTCCGGGTCGCGGAACGCGCCGAAGCCTCGGTGCGGCCCGGTCGCCGTGCGCTGCGCGTCGATGTCGTCGCCCGCCGCATCATCACCGCGAGCCTCCTGCAGGACTTCCACCGCGCCCATCCCGGCATCGAACTCGACATCGTCACCGTCGACGGCGCCGTCGACACCGCCGTTGCCGCCATCGAAGCCGGAACGATCGACGCCACATTCCACGCCATCCCGGCGTACAGGCGGCTACCCGAATCGATCCGAGCCGCCCGCGTAATCGACGAACCACACGAGCTACTCGTAGGCCCCCGCCACCCACTCGCCAACGCTCCAACCCTCACTCCGACCCAGCTCTCGGGCCACCGCATCTGCATTCCCGGCCTGCCCACCCAAGGCGAAACCGCCGACTACTACACCGAACTCACCACCACCTTCGGCTTCACCCTCGACCCCCTCGGCCCGGTCTTCGCGAAAGAATCCCTCCTGGACGAACTGGCCGCCGCCCCAGAC
>NZ_BAAFGR010000270.1:0-7240 GCF_041154655.1 Nocardia sp. JMUB6875 | reverse complement strand
GGGTTGGGCAGGGTCAGCGGGGTGTCGGTGAGCTTGTGGGTGTCGCCGTGGTGGGTCAGCGGCAGGGGCGGGCCCGAGAGGAGCCGGTAGGTGGTGGTTCGGGCGGTGAGGTCGACGGCGATGCGGCTGGCGCGCCATTGCAGCCGGAAGGCGAGGCGGTCGAGCTTCTCGGGCAGGCGGGGCGCGAAGGCGGGGTGGTCGAGATGGTCACGGAAGCCGCCGAAGCCGCCCACGCAGCTGAGCCAGGTGCCCGCGAGGGAGGCCACGTGTAGTCCGGCGTCGACATTGTGGTGCAGGTCGTGCAGGTCGGTGAGCGCGGCCTCGGCGAAATAGTCGTAGGCCAGGGCGAGATGACCGACCTCGGCGGCCAGGACCGACTGCACGCAGGCCGAGAGGGAGGAGTCGCGGACGGTGAGCGCCTCGTAGTAGGCGAAGGCGCGGGCCTTCTGATCCTGGTCGAAGGCATCGGGGCACAGGTACATCGCCAGCACCAGGTCGGCTTGTTTGACCACCTGCAGCCGGTAGAGATCGAAGTACGGATAGTGCAGCAGGAGCGGATACTTCTCCGGCGGCGTGGCATCGAAATCCCAAGGGGCGTACCGGGTGAAGCCCTCCGACTGCTCGTGCACCCCCAGTTCGCGGTTGTAGGGCAGCACCATGGCGTCGGCGTAGTCGCGCCAGCGCGCGACCTCCTCGGCGCGCACGCCCAGGCGGTCGGCCACGTCGGTGCGGCGCAGGCAGCGCGCGGCCGCCTCCCGCAGGTTCCGTTGCGCGAGCAGGTTGGTGTAGAGGTTGTTGTCGGCCAGGGCGGAGTACTCGTCGGGGCCGGTGACGCCGTCGATGCGGAAGCCGTCCGATTCCAGGTGGCCCAGACTCGCCCACAGGCGTGCCGTCTCGACGAGAAGCTCTATGCCGCACTCGGTTTCGAACTCCTCGTCCCCCGTCGCGGCCAGATAGCGCGCGGTGGCGTCGGCGATGTCGGCATTGACGTGGACGGCCGCGGTGGCGGTGGGCCAGTAGCCGGAGGCCTCCTCGCCATTGATCGACCGCCACGGGAACATCGCGCCCAGCTGGCCGAGTTCGGTCGCGCGCCGCCGGGCCTGATCGAGGGTGGCGTGCCGCCAGCGCAGCGCGTCGCGGGCGGCCCCGGGGACGGTGTAGGTGAGCACCGGCAGCACGAAAGTCTCGGTGTCCCAGAACGCGTGCCCGTCGTAGCCGGGTCCGGTCAGGCCCTTGGCGGGAATGGCGCGGGCCTCGCCGCGCGCGCCCGCCTGCAGGACGTGGAACATGGCGAACCGGACCGCCTGCTGCAGTTCGGGATCGCCGTCGAGTTCGATATCGGCCTGCGCCCAGAACTCGTCGAGATAGGCGCGCTGGCGCTGCAGCAGTCCCGCCCAGCCGATCTCCATGCCCGCCGCGAGCGCCGCCTCCACCTGCGCGCGCAAGGCCGGTGCGGAACGGCGCGCGGACCAGCCGTAGGCGAGGAACTTGGTCAGGCACAGGCCTTCTCCGCGCGCCACGCGGGTCGCGATGGTCACGCGGGCGAGATCATCCTCGACATGCACGACGCGGCGGGGCGTGTTGCCGACCTCGAGTTCGTGGTTCATGCCCGCCGCCATCCGCAGCCCGGAGCGGCGGGTGTGGTGGACCAGGACCGCGGCGAGGTCGCCCGCGCCGTGGTGGTCGGCGACCAGCGGCCGGTCCAGTGCGGCGGCCAGGCGCGGATCGCCCGGGGTGGCCGCGATGGGTTCGTTCACCAGCAGATCCGACTGCACGACCAGTTCGAGATCGTGGTCGACCGGGTCGACCCGGTAGCGGATGGCCGTCACCGCCCGCTCGGTGAAGGAGACCAGCCGCTCCGAGCGGATCCGGACCCGTTGACCGGTCGGCGAGGTCCAGAGCGTGTCGCGGCGCAGGGTGCCTGAGCGGAAGTCGAGGACGCGCTCGTGGGATTCGGTGTGCCCGTAGCGCAGATCCATCGGCTCGTCCTCCACGAGCAGGCGGATGATCTTGCCGTCGGTCACGTTGACCACGGTCTGGCCCTGCTCGGGATTGCCGAATCCGATTTCGGCGTAGGGCATTACGCGGGTTTCGTAGAAGCCGTTGAGGTAGGTCCCGGGCATGCCGACGGGTTCACCCTCCTCCAGGGTCCCGCGCAGGCCGAGGTGGCCGTTGGACAGGGCGAAGATCGATTCGGTGCGGTGCAGCGCGTCGAGATCCAGTCCGCGCCAGCGCAATTCCCACGGTGCGATCTCGAATCCCGCATCGCTCATGCCGGCTCCGTCAGCTTCGCCAGGTCCGAGACCACCACGTCCGCGCCCGCCTGCCGCAGGGCCGCGACGTGTTTCGGCGAGCCGATGCGCTCGACGCCGACCACAAAGCCGAATTCACCGGCGTGTCCGGCCTCGACCCCGGCGACGGCGTCCTCGAAAACCGCCGCGTGTGCGGGTGATACACCCAATTCTTCGGCGGCGGCGAGGAATCCGTCCGGGGCGGGCTTGCCGCGCAGCTTGCGCTCGGCGAAGGTGTTTCCGTCGACGCGGACCTCGATGAAATCCGTCAGGTCGGCGGCGGCCAGGACGGCGGCGGCGTTCGCCGACGAGGACACCACGGCGATCCGCAGCCCCGCGTCGCGTACCGCGGTCAGGTAGTCGACCGAGCCGGGGTAGACGTGTACGCCGTCCTCGTCGATCATCGATTCGAGCACCCGATTCTTGCGGTCACCGATCTCCTGCACCGTCCACTCGTCGGGGTCGCTGCTCTCCTCGGGCACAGTGATATTCCGCGACTTCAGGAACTCGCGCACGCCGTCTAGCCGGGGGCGCCCGTCCACGTGCCACTGGTAGTCCTGGGTCGAGAACGGTTCGTACTCCGGCCCGCATCGCTCCGCCAGGAATTCGTCGAAGACTTGTTTCCAGGCGCGCTCGTGCAGTGTGGCCGTGCTGGTCAGTACCCCGTCGAGATCGAACAGCGCCGCCGAGATCGCCCCCGGCAATCCCAGCGGACCGACGTCCTCCGCGTCGTCCCGTGTCATGTTCCGGGCCTACCCGCATGATCGGCCGATCAAACCGTCCCGCCTGGGCGGCGTTTCACCGTCGTCAGGACGGTTATGGCCGGGCTATGACTCCACTGTGGCTGACCGACCTTCCCCGACCGGCCCGCTTGCGCGTCACGCCCGGACTGCGGTCCGACGTGGTCGTCGTGGGCGGCGGGCTCACCGGACTGACGACGGCATTGCTGCTGGCGCAGAACGGAATCGACGTGTGCGTGGTGGAGGCGCGGCGCATCGGTGAGGGCACCACCGGGGCCAGCACCGCGAAGGTGAGCCTGCTGCAGGGTGTGCGCGGCCAGCGGATCCGGCGGCGGCATTCCGCCGATGCCCTGCGCCAGTATCTCGACGCCAATTCCGCTGGGCAGCAATGGCTTCTCGACTACTGCTCGCACGCCGGGGTGCCCGTGCAGTACACCGACGCCTACACCTATGCCCAGTCCGATCGGGAGGTCGAGCGGGTGCGGGCCGAGCATCGGGTGCTGGCGCAGGCCGGATTGCCCACCGAGCTGAGCGAGAGTCTCGACGTGCCGTTTCCCGCGCGGGCCGCGGTCCGGCTGGCCGATCAGGCGCAGCTGAATCCGATGGCCCTGCTCGCGGGGCTCGCCGCCGAGGTCGAGTCGCACGGGGTGCAGATCTTCGAATCCAGTCGCGCGCAGGGCGTGCGGTCCGCCAAGTCGGGTGATTTCCTCGTCGATACCGAGCACGGGCCGATCGAAGCGGGGACCGTCGTCCTGGCCACCGGCACACCGATTCTCGATCGCGGCGGTTTCTTCGCCCGTCTGGTTCCCCAGCGCTCCTACCTGACCGCCTTCCGGCTCTCGGAGCCCGCGCCCGAGGGCATGTACATCAGCGCGGGCGAGCCCACCCGTTCCCTGCGCCAGGTTCCCGATCCGGACGGCGACGTCCTGCTGGTCGGCGGCAACGGCCACACCGTGGGCCGCGACAGCGATACCGCCTCCCGCGTCCGCGATCTCGTCGATTGGACGCAGCGCTACTTCACCGTCGGTGACCCGCTGTCCACGTGGTCGGCCCAGGACTACTACCCCACCGGCGAACTCCCCCAGGTGGGCCCGATACTCCCCGGCCAGGATCGACTCCTGGTCGCGACCGGCTTCGCGAAATGGGGCCTGACCAACGCCGTGGCCGCTGCCCTGGCACTGGCGGGCCGCATCACCGGGAAATCCCCGCACTGGTCCGGCGCACTCGCGAGCTGGCGTCCCACCGACGCCACCGGAATCCCCGCGGCTATCACCGCGAACGGCTCAGTGGCCCTGCAATTCTCGGCAGGCTGGCTGCACGTAGTCAGAACCGGCGACGAACCCGCACCGCCCGAAGGCTGCGGCCGAGTCAACCGCCGCCTGCTCTCCCCCACCGCCACCTCCACCGTCGACGGCGTCACCGCCTCCGTCTCCGCCGTCTGCCCGCACCTCTACGGCATAGTCCGCTGGAACAATGCCGAACAATCCTGGGACTGCCCCCTGCACGGCTCCCGCTTCGCCCCCGACGGCACCCTCCTCGAGGGCCCCGCCACGAAACCCCTACGCCGCCTACCGGATTGACCCTCTAGGTGCACTTCCCGGCGCCCGCATCGTGCGCACCCTCCACCGCGGCCTGCTGCTGCTCCGGAGTCAGCACGGGCCAGTCGGCGGTCTTCGGAAAGTTGTCGATAGCCTCCGCAACCGCCTGATCCACCGCCCCCTGCCCAGACTCCTTCCTCAGCTTGTCCACCCGAGGCAGCAAATCCTCACAGGTCTTCCGCCGCATCTGCGCCGGCGAGATCGCCGACGGCGCCGACACCTCCCGTGAAGTCTGCGGCGGCACCAACTCCCCCGGTGACGTCGGAACACCGTTCGACACCGAAGAATTCGGCGTCGTCGTCACGGGCACCCCAACCTGGTGCCCACACCCCACCATCGTCAACGCCGCCGCCAACACCCCACCGGCGATGACAACCGGCCTCCGGCCCCGCAATGACATTCCCATGTCGACCGCCTACCCGCCCATCCCCGAGGGAAACGCGCGGGCACGGCCGCCCTTCTCATCGGAGGGGCGGTTCCCGCGTCTCGACCGCGAGGTTTGGCGGTTCAATTGCCGCACAAGATCTTTCAGCGCCCATTAGCCTTCAAGGACCGGGTCCCCCTCGGGCAAGTTCCTGACTACCGATGGAGTTCGAGATGTCCAATGTTCCGGCCGACCTCAAGTACACCGACGAGCACGAGTGGATCCGCTTCGAGTCCGACGGCACCATGACCATCGGAATCACCGACCACGCCCAGTCGACACTCGGCGACATCGTGTTCCTCGAGCTCCCCGCCGTAGGGAAACAGGTCAAGGCCGGCGACGCCATCGGCGTAGTGGAATCGGTCAAGGCCGCATCCGATATCTACTCCCCCCTCACAGGCGAAATCGTCGCGACCAACCCCGACGCTGCGGAGACCCCAGAGGAAGTCAACAGCGACCCCAACGACACCTGGCTGTTCAAGATCAAACTCGCCAACGACGCCTCAACAGACAACCTGCTCGACGCAGCCGCCTACAAGAAGCTCATCGCCTAACACCCCCACCCCCGATGCCCGACGAGAATGCAACCACGCAGCCAAACATCGAGAAGACTTCTCCACCAGTGCATTCTCGTGACCTACGACCGGCTTGGGCTATCCAGAACGTCGGGTTCTGCCGCTGATTCTCGGTCGCGGAGAGGGTATTCGACGTAGTCGGTCGGTGGGGCGCCGAATTCGACGTTGTTCTCGCCTGCGGCGAAATCGGCGCGGTGCTATTACTCGGCGTCTTCAGCGTCTCGGTACCGGTGAGATGCCGACGGTCGACGTTCATGAGCGGCTCGGCCAGGACGCGCTGTCCTTACCGCCTGTGAGTGGTGGATCGGCCGCCGCGATTTCAGGATTGGTGGAAGGACTCGATCACGTGCTGTACCCGGAGCCCGGTAGCGAAATCCGCCAGCGTGGAGGGTGCGCCGTGGACCGCTGCGGCGAACTCGGCGAGCCGGCTTTCCTCACTGCCACGGGGTTGCGGAAGCTCGGTGCGGTGCCAGCCATCGGCGTCGCCGAGCCACAGGTCGCCCCAGGCGGTGATGCGATACGAACGCTGCGAGCCGTAGAGGGTCCACTCGTAGGTCTCCGGTCCTGCGGCCACTTGCCCGCTGACTCGGACCGGGACACCGTTAGCGGAAAACAGTCCGGCGGCTGCGGTCTCACCCTGTGATCCGTAGACCACGTGGGTATGAATCCGGCTCAGCGGTCCCACTATCCGATCGGTGAGGAACACGAAGTGCGAACCGACCTCACGTAGGAAACCACCCTGCTCACGCCCGGCCACCCAGCCCGCACCCCGCTGAAAGTCCCGGGGCCACTGGGGGAATGACAGGCGAATATCCACACCGAGGACGGCTCCCGCCTGCCCGTCTCGGACGGCTCGTCCCACCCGCACCGCCGCGCTGCGGTCGGACAGGCTGAAGTTCAACGCGTTCACGACTGCCGTCTCCGCGGCCACGGCGACCATCTCCGCGGCCTCCGACGCGTCGACGGCAAGCGGTTTCTCACAGAAGACCGCCTTACCGGACTTCATCGCCGTGATCGAGTAGCCCGCGTGCGTGGTCGGCGGCGACGCGATATAGACGGCATCGATGTCTTTGCGCGCCAGCACGTCCGCCGGGTCGGACGTCAATGCGAGCTCCGGATATGCCGTTCCAGCGCGATCGAGCGCTGCGGCACTCGGATCGGCCGCCAGCACGACCTCGACGACGGCTGACCGGTTCGCGACATCCAGCATTTCGGCACCCATTGCGCCGAGTCCGATGATGCCGAGCCGAAGGACCTTTTGCTTCACGAACGCAGCCAACCCACGGCAACACCGGATTGTTCCCGGTCCCTGCTCATTCGGGCCGCTGGGCTCGCAATCTGTCGGATGCGCAAGGCGGCCGGGCCATAGCTGAGGAGAGTGAGCGCTCATGCCGCGAGGCGCGCTGTTCTAGCCGGTCATGCCAGGGCGACGGCGCTTGCGTTATTGCGCTGCGGTCCACGCTAGCCACTCTTCGCGGTAGGTTGATGGCCCAGGTACGGGAACCCGTTGGCGGTGAGATTCACTGCGGCGCAGTCAAGTCCGCGACGTTCTGCGGCCTGGCTTCCGCAATCGAGGCCGTGGCGGCCGGTCTTATTCGGGTGGGGTGGGTGG
>NZ_BAAFGR010000269.1:0-7246 GCF_041154655.1 Nocardia sp. JMUB6875 | reverse complement strand
GATCGGGGTGGGGCGGCCGTCGCCGTTCTTGCCGAGGACGCCGAGCAGGACGCCGGCGATCAGCAGGAGCAGGCCGATGACGCCGAGGATGATGGGCAGGATGCGGCCGTAGAGGGCGATCTTGTCCATATTGTCCTTGGCCACCGAGATCTGCGACTCGATGGTGTTCTCGTCGAACACCAGGGTCGACTTCAGGGCGGTCACCTCGGGCTTGTCACCGCTGCGGGCGTAGTAGAGGTGAATCTGCTCCTGGCCCTTGATGACCGTGCCGGTCTCCGGCTCGATCCACAGGTCGCGCACGTTGGTGTAGAAGCGGGTCATGGTGACGTCGCCGTCGCCCTCCAGGCCCCACTTGGCGGCGGGCAGGCTGAGCTTGTTGGTCGGCGAGTTGGCGACCGTGGAGAGATCGGTGACCGGGACCGACATCTGGAAGTGGTAGACCTTCAGATTGTTGATCTCGGTCTCGTCGACATAGTTGATGTCGTAGGACTTGCGCGCGTTCAGGTCGAAGTACGGGTAGGTCTTCTTGTCCGTCCCGATGGGGAAGCGGTACTGGAGACCGGTGTGCTGCACCGGGTCCATCACGCTGTCGCCCTTCTTGTCCACCGTCACGGCGATGGCGCCATTGGGGCCGCCGTCCACCGACTCGACCGGCTCACCGGTCTTGCGGTCGATCGTCACGCGGTCGATGGTCGCGGTGAGCAGGCCGGTGTCGCCCTGCTTGTCCGTGCGCCGCAGGGTCTGACCGGCCTGGACCGTCATTTCCGATGCGTTGGAGGGGTTTTCGACGGTGAGGAAGCGCTGCGAGACGAGCGGGACATTGGTGTCCACCTTCGCCGAACCGGTGGGCGAGGTCAGCGACTTGGCGTCGAGGACCTCACTGGGCGCGCCCGTCTGGGGATTCGTCGCGACGGTCGTGATCTCCAGGTCCAGCGGGGTTTTCGCCAACCGGCTGACCGTGTAGGTGGGGATCATGATGGCGGCGACGAGCAGCATCGCACCGAGCCCCACGAGTACGCAGGCCACCGTCCTTCTGGTACCGGCACTGAGTGCCATGCAGGTTCTCCTCGTCGTCGAACACGTGTTTCCTCCAGCACTGCGGTCGCCGCGCAGCACTCGTGAGCCCAGACACTAACAGTCCGAGCGGTCGCAGAGTGCGGCCGAGGCAGGAAAACACCCCGAAACTCCCCCGAGTCAAATGGCGGATGCTCACATAAAAGGTGACAAGGCAGACTGAGAGCCGATGACGACCACCGCAACGAACCCCCAGGTGACCCCGGTCCAGGACGAGACCGGGGTCCGGCTGGGCCGCTTCGTCCCGGCCCTCGAGGGCATGCGCGCCCTGGCGGCGCTGGGGGTCGTGCTCACCCATGTGGCCTTCCAAACTGGCGCAACCGGTCAACCGGTGCTGGGCCGGTTGTGGGAGCGATTCGATATGGCGGTCGCGATCTTCTTCGCGCTGTCCGGATTCCTGCTGTGGCGCCCGCACGCCGCGGCGGCGTGGGGACAGGGGACCGCGCCGCGCGCCGGGCGGTATCTGCTGCATCGCGCGGCCCGCATCCTGCCCGCCTACTGGGTGGTGGTGGCCGCGGTGCTGATCCTGCTGCCCAGCGCCGCGCACACCGCCGGGCTGCGGGTGTGGCTGTCGAATCTGGCGCTGCTGCAGGTATTCGTGCCCTTCACGCTCACCGACGGGCTCACCCAGATGTGGAGTCTCTCGGTGGAAGTGGCCTTCTACCTTGTGCTTCCGCTGCTGGCGGTCGGGCTGGTGTGGCTGCGCGGGCCGCGCGCGCGATACCGGGTGCCCGTGGTGCTCGGCCTCGGACTGCTCTGCCTGGGCTGGAACTTCCTGCCGGTGCCCACACCGGAGGGCATTCACGCCGACAACTGGCTGCCGGGCTATCTGCCCTGGTTCGCGATGGGCATGCTGCTGGCCGAACTCGCCGACCTGCCCGCCCCGCGCTGGCGGCGGATCGCCGGAAACCAGTGGCTGATGTGGCCGCTGGCGGGCATCGCCATGCTGCTGGCCACCACCGATCTCTCCGGTCCGCCCGGGCTGACGCACGGTCAGCCCTGGCAGTACGCCATGAAGATGGCGCTGGGCGCGGTCATCGGCTTCGGGCTGCTGGCGCCGCTGGTGCTGCGACCCGAGCGGCGGCACCGGTGGCTGGAGGGCCGGGTGGCGGCGACCCTCGGGCGCTGGTCCTACGGCATCTTCATCTGGCATCTGGCCGTGCTGTCGATCGTGTTCCCGGTGTTCGGCATCGTGCCGTTCCGCGGGCATTTCGTCATCGTCTACCTGCTGACCGTCGCCTTCACGCTGCCCCTGGCGGCGGCCTCCTACGCACTCGTCGAGGAGCCGGTCCGGCAGTGGACGCGCCGCCGCTTCGGCTGAGCGGCAGCGTGATTCAGCGGCGGGGTGGCAGGGCGGCGATGCCGACCGCGATCACGCCGACCAGCGCCGGGAACTGCACCCACAGCGAGCCGCCGACGTAGCCCTCGAACGAGCGCCACGGCCCGGTCGACAGTGCGGCCGCGCAGATGGCGGTGCCGCCGAACGCGATACCGACCAGGATTCGGGACCATCCGGGCGGGCGAATGTGGTCCACCAGCAACCCGATCGCGGCGACCACCAGTGCGATCGGACCCGCGATGATCCCGGCCGCCGCGGCCAGTCCGAGCCCCGCGACCGTCCGGCTGCGCCAGGTGCGCGGGGCGGGACCGTCGTCGCGGACCGGTGACCGCGCGCCCCGGAAGGCCAGCGCGACAAGCGGAATCAGCAACAGCAGGCCACCGAAGATGGCCAGCCGGTACCAGCGGTCGGTGGGGAACGCGACGGTGATCGGGCCCTCGGTGCCCGGCGGCACCAGCCACGCCTGCTGCCAGCCGTTGATCACCAGCGGCTGCAATTCGCCGCCCTCGGCGGTCGTGGCCTTCCAGCCGACATTGGTGCTCAACGGAAGCACCAGCACCGGGGTGCCGGTCGTACCGTTCGGGTCCGCCACGGGAGGCAGCGCCGGAGTGCGATCGAGGCGGAGTTCGTCGACGGTGAACAGCTCGGTCGGCGCGACCGCGACATCCACACGCCCGGATGGGAATTCGAAGCCGGAGTCGGAGCCTTCGGGGGTCCCGGAATCATCCACCGCGCACACCCGGGCGGGCAGCGGTGCGCCCGAGAGCAATTCGGCGGCCGTACCGGTCACCGTGGTGTGCAGGGTGCGGCCCGCGGCGGCAATGGTGGGTCCGTGCGCGCAGTCGATGGTGATCAGCCGGTTCGGGTCGGCGGGCGCCGGGTAGTCGGGCCCGAGCACGTTCACCTCGGCCAGACCCGGCGGCTGCTCCTGCGCGAAACCCAGTGCGGTGCGGTCGAGTACGGCGTCCCAGGTCTGGATGCTCACCTCGATCCGGTCGGTGACCCGGGGCTGCAGGTCGACCCGGCTCACCGCACCGGCCTCCGGGCTCACCTCGCGCACCTGCGGACCGTCACCGAGATTCACCGAGATCGAGGTCGGGTGGGCGGGCAGATCACCGCGCGACGCCGTCACGGCCAGGCCGGTGACCAGCGTCGGCGCCGGAAGTTCGATGGTGAGTGTGGGTTTCGCGCCCGCCGGATTGCGCACGGTCGTCTCCGGCGCGGTCCAACTGGTGCGCGGATCGCCGTCGGTGGCCGCGAAGGCCGAGCCGCGCGGGTCGCCGACATCGGCCTGGCCCCGCGCGATGGGCCGGTCCGGGTCGGTCAGCAGGGCCTCCAGGGCCGGGCCGGGGCGCGTGTGCACCACCAGATCCGGGGTCACGGTGAGCGGCTGCGGCACCTGCAGGGTGCGTTCGAACAGGCCCGGTTCCTCGGCGGCCAGGGCCAGGCCCTTGCTGCAACGGATCCGGTCGGGGGAGTCGAAACAGGCGCTGCGGCCGGGGAATTCCTGCCCCAGGTCCCAGCCCCGCACCGACACGCCCGCCGGTGTGGGCGGCAGCACGGTGCGATGCCGGATGTCGACGGTCACCGGATTGTCGCGGTCGGCGTAGTCGTCCAGGCTGAGTTCGCTGATGCCGAATTGCCCACCGGCACTGCCGTCCTCGGTGTGGATGGCGGTGATCTTGACCCAGTCGGTGCTGCCCGGCGGCAGCGAGATCGACACCGGCGTACCGGGTTCGGTGATGCGCGCGGCCACCGTGCCCTTGGCGGTCTCCACCTCGACCCATTTCACCGGGCTGCCGATGGCGGCGGCACTGGTGGTCAGATGCAGTACGGCGGTACTGACCGGCTTGTCGAGCGCCAGCCGAAGCCATTGGCCGACAGCGTGTTCCGCGCCATTGGAGATCCAGGCCGTGGCTGGATCGCCGTCCACCACCGCGGCGGTGGAACTGCCGGGCGCGGCCCCGCCGAGCTGGGTGGCGTCACCGGCGGAGCTGGAGGCGGTGACGGTCGCGCCGGACCATTCGCCCTCGACGAGCTGCGCGCCGTACACCGGATAGTCCGGCACCAGATTGTGGGTGCGGCGGGCGTCCCCGGGCGCGCGCAGCGCGGAATTGTGGTTGTCGACGCGCCCGAAGTCGGCTTCCCGGTCCATGGGCGTGTCGGTGACGGTGACGCCGTCGGCGGGCAGCCCGGCGGTCGCCGCGTCCGAGGCCAGCAGCATGGGCCCGGCCGGTGTCGCGGGATTGCGGCGCAACCGTTCCACGGCCTCCGGCCCGCCTTGCACGACCGGCACGCTGTCCAGGGGGACGGTGAACGCGCCCGGGAACGAATTCGGCGCGCCCACACCGCTGCGCACCTCGGTGGGCGTGCCGGGCGTGGTCGTCTCGACCCGGTAGATCTCGATGGCCGGGTAATCAGGCCGCAGATCCCCGTCGGCCACCAGCCCTTCCACGCGACCCGTCTCCACCGGGTCGCCGAATTCGGCGACCTTCTTCAGCCCCGGTGAGCCCTCGATCGCGCGATGCGCCAGCATCGGCCGCGTGGAACGCGAGGTCTCCGGATCGAGATCGTTGCGCAGCACCAGGATTCCGATGCCCTGCCCGGCCAGCGTCGCCGCCAGCCCCGCCGACGGCCGCCCGTCGGCGATCAGTCGCTGCACCGAATCCATGGCTCGAATCGCGCCGGGCGGATTGAGCGGCACCGCGTCTCGCACCGCCCACGGGGTGCTCGCCAGCGCCTGCAAGGGTTCGTCACGGGTCAGACCCCACACCTGACTGCCGAACGGCGCGCCCGGCACCACCAGCGCGCGGGTGTCGGAAGCGTTGTGCGCCAGCCAATCCGCCGTCTGCTGCCAGTAGCCGGGCACGTGGTCGTAGCTGCCACGGGGCGCGAGCTTGCCGGTCCAGGCCAGGGAGGTGGACAGCGCCAGCGCCGTCAGGATGAGCGCGCCCACCGCGACCATCTTGTCGCGTTCGGGATGTGCGAAGGCCCTGCGCCACACCGGCATCGGCACCGAACCCGGCAGTGGCACCCGGCTCAGCAGATGTGCCAGACCCAGCACCAGCGGCAGCCGGATGAGCGGCTCCAGCTTGTGCACATTGCGCAGCGGCGCGCCGCCGGAGTCCAGGAACAGCCGCACCTGTTCGGCGAACGGGCCGCCCAGCTCGCCCACGTAACCCGCGCAGATGCCGACCAGTCCGACCAGCAGGATCAGGGCGAGGCGGCCCCGGTTCGGCATGGACCGCATGGCCAGTCCGGCCATGCCGGCCGCGGCCAGCAGGCCGGTGGCCAGCACCGCCGCGGGCTGGGTGACCAGCACCGCGCCCGCGATGCGTTCGGGCGAGACGAACGGCGTCCAGCTGTCGGTGCCGCGCAGCACCTCGCCGAGCGAGGCCCACTGCGTCGTGACGCCCGAGGATTCGATGTAGTCCAGGAACGGCGGACTCACCTTGCCCAGCAACAGCAGTGGCACGACCCACCAGAAGGTGCCCAGGGCCAGCAGCGGAATCCAGGCGCGGGTGAAGCGCCACCACGCCCGATTCGGTTTGAACGAGATCCACCAGAGCGCCGCGGGCAGGAACGCCGCGGCCGTGGCCACCGCGTTCACCGAACCCATCAGCGCGAGCGCCAGCGCGCTGCCCGCGGGCGTCGCCATCCCGCGCCGCGTGGGCCGCTCACCGGCGGTGGAATCCGGGCGTTTGATCGCCGCGCCGAGCGCGGCCGGGGCCAGCAGCACCCAGGGGGCCAGCATCATCGGCAGCGTCTCGGAGGAGATCGAGCCGAGGGTGGTGAGCACGCGCGGCGACAGCGCGAACGCGACCGCCGCGATCACCCGCGAGCCGCGACTGCCGATGCCGAGCGTCTCGCAGAGCCGGATGATGCCCCAGAAGCCCGCGAGCAGCAGCAATGCCCACCAGATGCGCTGGGTCACCCAGCCCGGCAGGCCGAGGATGTGCCCGAGCGAGAAGAACGCGCCGTGCGGGAAGAAGTAGCCGTAGGCCTGGTTCTGCACCTGGCCCATCGGGGCCTGACTGCTCCACAGATGGGAGGCGCGGGCCAGGAAGCCGAGCGGATTCTGTGCCAGATCGTATTTCGTATCCGCGACGGTCTGCCCGGGTGACTGCAGAAAGGTCAGCAGGAATGCTGCGAGCACACTGCCGAGCAGCCAGCGACGGCCCAGCGGTGTGGTGTTCGGCGACCGGTCCGCGCCCGGACCGGTCGCAGCGGACGTCGATGCTTCGGGTTGGCCTGGTTCGGAGGTCAGCCGGTCAGCGGGAGCCGTACTCAACGTTGTTCAATAGCGACGAACCGGCGTCGCCACTGCGGTCGATGTCGGGCCGCTTGTCCTGCGATGCCGCCACCGTGATGATCAGGACCGCCGCCAGCCCGACCAGAGCCCCACCAGCAGCACTCGCTGCACCAGGAACGGCAAACTTCATCGCGGTACTCCCAACATCGGATGCTGCGTAACGGGAGCCAACCTAGCAGGTTTTCGGTCGGGAACTCCCTAGCCCCGGCTATTCCGGAATCGTGCAGTGCAGTCCGCCCAAGAAGGTGCGGAGTTTGGCTGTCGTTTCGTGTAGTTCGGTGGCCGGGTCGGAGGCGGCGACGATGCCGCCGCCGCCGAAGGCGCGCAGGGTGCGGGTGTCGGCGGTGAGTTCGGCGCAGCGGATGGCGACGTACCAGTCGCCGTCGCCGGTGGCGTCGCACCAGCCGACGGCGCCGCCGTAGAAGCCGCGGTCGCCCTCGAGGTCGGCGATGGCGTCCAGGGCGAGGTCGGTGGGGGTGCCGCAGACGGCGGGGGTGGGGTGCAGCAGGACGGCCAGGTCG
>NZ_BAAFGR010000268.1:0-7247 GCF_041154655.1 Nocardia sp. JMUB6875 | reverse complement strand
AGAGAGCCACACCAATACCGACGGTGGGCAGCCGCGAGAGGGGCACCCCACCGGGCACCTGGACCTGATCCTGGCCGGGATCCGATCCTGACACCAGTCTCTAACTAGCCGCGACCCGCGCTGTTTCGTCCGGACGCGGAGCGCCTTCACACTGACCGGTCGCGGCGTGAGGGTGATCTTTGGCTACATCGATACGGTGTCGCGTTCTTACAATCGCGGGCGGCGTCGGCGTTGCAGACTGGTTGATAGCAATGATGTTGCGGAGAGGGAAGATTCATGGCAATTGCCGCTTTGAAGATGCTCACCTTGGACAGTGCCGATGCGCGGCGGGATGCGGAGTTCTGGGCGGCTGTGCTCGGTTGGGAGATTGCCCATCTGCAGGACGAGTACGCCATGCTTAGCGGTCCGGACCATGCGCTGGGATTCGGGACGGTTGCGGACTATCAGCCGCCTACCTGGCCGAACGAGAATGGAAGCAAGCAATTTCATTTGGACTTGGCGGTCGAAGACCTCGAGCTGGCCAGTAAGGAACTGGTCGAGTTGGGCGCTACGGTGCCTGAGTTTCAACCGGGTGAGAGTTGGCGGGTGCTGCTCGATCCGAGTGGCCACCCGTTCTGCCTCACCCTCGCTGCCAATTGGGGCTAGCTGGCCGGTCCGGCCGTAGGGGGCCAGGCTTGGTCTCGATCCAGGCGTCAGCCTTCCGCGACGAGGGAGACCTGCGATATGTCAGCCTGTCGTGCCCGGGAGATGCTGCGGAGCCGCTGGGGTGTGGTGCCGAACCAGCGGCGTACCACGCGGGTCAGGGCGGACTGCTCGCGTAGGCCGACGAGGGTGGTGATGCGGCTCATGGGTAGGTCTGTCTCACACAGCAGTCGGTAGGTGATGTCGCGGCGGGCGGTGTCGAGGACTTCGGTGAAAGTTGTTCCCTCGGCGGCCAATGCACGCTGCAGCGTACGTTCGTGGACGGTCAGCATGCGGGCCACGGTCTCGATATCGGCACGCGATTCCAGCAGGGCGCGGTCGATCGCCAGGCGCACCCGCGCGGTCATGCCACGGTCCGGCTCGGGGTAGTGGCGGTCGAGATAATCCATGGCGAGCTTGTGCAGCATCGGATTGCGGCTGCGGAGCGGGCGCTGGAGCAGGTCCGCCGGGAAGCGGAGCATGGTTGTGGGCATATCGAAACGCACTTCCGCGCCGAAGAATTCGGCATAGCTCGCGGCGGGTGCGCGGGGCGGATGCGGCAGATGGACAGTCCGCAGCCCGTAGTCGCCCACACTGGCCGACACTATGCGATGCATGAGGCCGACGGCGTGGTCTATGCCCTGGCAGAAGTCGGAGACCTCGGCGATGTCGAGGTAGTTGAGCCCGACCATGCCGGTCTGCCCGTGCGGATCCGGGACGAGCCGGAGGGAGATGCCCTCGTGCTGTATGGCTATGAATCGGGTGATGCACGCGAGGGCGTCGCCGGCGGTCGCGGCGGTGGTCACCGCGACGCCCAGGAGACCGAGGCACTCGCTGTCCTGGCGACCGGCCAGCCGCAGGCCGAAATCGGGGCAATCCAGTTCGGCGGCGGCGATTTCGAGGGCCCAGCCCAGGGATTCGGCGGGTACCAGCGCTTCGTCGCTGTCGATGGCCTCGAGTGAGATGCCGAATCTACGCAGCAGCGCCTCGCCCTCCCCGCCCAGTTCGTCGACCAGCTCGCGGTAGCCGCGCAGGCTCGCCGCGCGTCCCATGATCGCCATCGGCCGGTCACCTCCCCACCGATTACCAATTCCAGCCGGGACCGTAACCTAATCCGCCAATTGTCTGGGACGCAACGTTTTGACCAAGGCTGTCGCCCAGGGGTAAAACGATGTCGCCCTCGGGCGAGTCGTTATTACTCGCCGGTAGCAACAATCTGGCCATGGATTTCGTGAAGCTCGCCGCGAAGGGGTTGGTCGCCGCGTCCGCGGTGATCGCGTGTACGCCGTTCCTCGCGCCAATGGCCTTGTCCGACACCGCGTTCACCGGCATCGACGGCGGCGCGTACGCGGCGGGCTGGACCGCGGCGGTCGACGGCCCGCAGCCCTACAACGGGATCACGCCGGATCTGGCGGTGCCGATCACCATGGATGACGGGACGGTCCTGAAGGCCGACATCATCCATCCGGCGAGCAATGGCCGGATCGCGGACGGCAGGCGGCCGGTTGTCCTGCAGATGCAGGGCTACGGGAAGCTGCCGATGCTGGTGGGGCAGGCGGTCCTTAGCGCCGCGGACGGCCTGGGAATCAAACAGCCCCTGGAGAATTGGATCGGATCGCTGAATCTGCCGGGCGTCGGCCTGGACGGGCTCTTCGACATCACCCGGCAGGCCGACGCCGGGATGCTGGAGGCCGCGGTCCAGGATTGGAAACTCGCCAACGCCGGATACACCCTGGTGCAGGTCGATCTGCGCGGCACCGGCACCTCCGGCGGTGACTGGCAGGTGTTCGGCGATCGCGAGAAGCAGGACATCGCCGAGGTCATCGACTGGATCACCCGGCAGCCCTGGAGCGATGGCACGGTCGGCACGATGGGCACCTCGTTCACCGCGATCACCGCGCTCGAGGCCACCGATCGGATGCCGCCCGGCCTGAAGGCGGTCTTCGCCTTCGAGGGCAGCGGTGACATCTTCGGCGATATCGCGGGCACCGGCGGCGGGATCGGGGCCGGGTTCCTGGTGCCGTGGCTGCTGGGTGTCAACGCGCTCAAGATGATTCCCGACGTGACCTCGCTGCTGGTCGGAAAGTTCGATCCCGCACAGCAATTGCAGTGGCTGAAGGACCGGATCGCGGATCCGCTGACCTTCGTCGACGTGGTCATCAACGGCTACACGGCCATGAGCCCGGACCAATTGACCGCGCGGACAAAGCAACTCGTCGATCCGAATTCGCCCTTCCGTCGCGGGCTGAAGGCCGACGTCACCCACATTCAGGCCCCGACGTTCATGGTCGGCGCATGGTTCGACATCTTCGGCACCACCCCCACCGACACCTTCAACGCGATTCCGCTGCCGGAAGAGCAGAAGAAGCTGATCATGGGCGACGGCTACCACGCCGGTACGGGCGTGGCCGGTTTCGGTCATCCGGGCATGCCGCCTCGGCTGGATGTGTTGCAGCGGGCGTGGTTCGACCATTGGCTGCGCGGAATCGACAACGGCATCGAGAAATTCACGCCGCTGACGATCAAGCAGCAGGGCGGCGGCTGGACCGACGCGCCGGAGTTCCCGCGCAACGAGGCCGTATACCGGCGCATGTATCTCGATGACATCCCCTCCGGCACCAGCCCGGGCTCCCGTTACGACGGTGGCCTGTCGGAGAATTCGCGGCAGGCGGGCATCCGCGACCTGACCGTCGCGCCCGGTCTGGCAAGCCTGTGCAGCCGCGACGCCGCGCGCATCACCGCGGGCGCGACCTCGATCATCCAGGCCTGCACCGGCGATTCGCGGATCTGGGAGAGCGAGGGGCTGACCTTCACCAGCGGCCCGGTGGCCGGGGCGACCACCATCTCCGGTCCGATCAACGTGCACCTGAACGTGGTCGAGGACGCCGCCGACGGCTACTGGGTCGCCACTGTCAATGATGTTGCCCCCGACGGCACTTCGCGGGAGATCGCGACCGGTCAGCTGGTGGCGTCGCTGCGGCAGATCAATGAGGACGCCAGCAAGAAGTCGTCCAATGGCGACTACACCGAGCCGAACTACTTCCTCGACCTGGCCAAGCGCGAGCAGACGATTCCCGGTGTCCCGGTCACCCTCGACATCGGCGTGACCCCGATCGACGCCGTGCTCCAGCCGGGCCATCGCCTGCGAATCGACGTGTACGCCAGCAACTTCCCGAAGGGCCTGCCGCCGATGATCGTCCTGGCGGATTCCGGCCTGAAGCCCCAGCACGTGCGCCTGGACCCAGACGCGCCGAGCTGGGTCAATATCGCGCTGACCGGTTCGATCCCCGACTGACGCCGGGGTCCGAACCGACCGCGGGACCGCCTAGAGCAGTCCCGCGGTGAACTCCGCCGGATCCGGGCCGACCCGGGTGCCGCTGTCCAGGGCGGTGATGGCGCGCATCTGCTCGTCGGTCAGCTCGAAGGAGAACACGTCGAAGTTCTCCCGAATCCGGCTGGGCGTCACCGACTTCGGGATCACCACATTGCCGAGCTGCAGATGCCAGCGAATGATCACCTGCGCCGGGGTACGTCCGGTCTCGGCGGCGATGCCCACAATGGTCGGATCCTTCAGCGCCGCCCCGCGCCCGAGCGGACTCCAGGCCTCGGTGGCGATCCCGTGCTCGGTGTGGAAGGCCCGCAACTCCGCCTGAACCAGATTGGGGCTCAACTCGATCTGATTCAGGGCCGGCGTCTCCCCGGTCTCCGCGATCAGCCGCTCCAGATGATCGCGATTGAAGTTCGACACCCCGATCGAGGTGACCCGGCCCTCCGCCTTCAACTTCTGGAAGGCCCGGAAGGTGTCGACGAACCGATCCGCCTGCGCCACCGGCCAGTGGATCAGATAAAGATCCAGCTGATCCAATCCCAGCCGCTCCAGGCTGGCGTCGAAGGCGCGCAGCGTCGAGTCGTAGCCCTGCTCGGAATTCCATAGTTTGGTGGTGACGAATACCTCGTCCCGCGCCACCCCGAACTCGCGGATGGCTCGCCCCACCTCGGCCTCGTTGCCGTAGATGGCGGCCGTGTCGATGTGGCGATACCCCGTCTCGAGCGCGGTGGTCACTGCCCCGAAGGTGTCCCCCTCCTCGACCAGGAACACCCCGAAACCCAGCGACGGAATCGTCTGCCCGTCATTGAGGACGGTGGACGGAACTGAGCTGCTCTCGCTTCGAAAGGTCATGGTTTCCGACATTACGCTCGGCGGGGATGTCGAGAACGTCCGAGCGGCTCCGTCCCAGGGGTACGAGCACCCGAACGGGGCCTCGCGAACATCGACGAAGGAGCGACACCATGGGACCGAACGAACTCACCGAAATCCTGAACCGCCCGCTCAGCCAGGAAATGCTGGCCCGCGACCTGCTGCGCATGGCGTATGTCGCCAAGGACGGCACACCCCGCAATATCCCGGTGGGGTTCGCCTGGAACGGACGGGAGATCGTCGTCTGCACCGCCAAGAACGCCCCGAAGCTGCCTGCCTTGCGCCACAATCCCCAGGTCGCGCTGACCATCGATACCGAGGTGCACCCGCCCAAGATCCTGCTCATCCGTGGGCGGGCGGAGTTGGACGAGGTGGACGGCATCCCGGAGGAGTACCTGCAGATGAACGGCAGCTACCAGATGACCGCCGAGCAGCGGGTGGAGTGGGAGGCCGAGGTGCGCTCGCTCTACGACGGCATGGTCCGCATCGTCATCACCCCGACCTGGGCCAAACTCATCGACTTCGAGACCACCCTGCCGACTCCGGTCGAGGAACTGATCGCCCAGCGCGCCGAGCGTCAGCGCGCCTGAATCCATCGAACCCGAATCCAGCGAGGAGACCACCATGCCGAAATATCTGCTGCTCAAGCACTACCGTGGCGCACCCGCCTCGGTCAACGACATCCCGATGGATCAGTGGACGCCCGAGGAGGTGACGGCCCACATCCAGTACATGCGGGACTTCGGGAAGCGGCTCGAGCAGACCGGCGAATTCGTCGAGCACCAGGCCCTGTCCCCGAACGGCACCTGGGTTCGCTCCGACGGTGAGGGCCGCCCGCCCGTCACCGACGGCCCGTTCGCGGAGACCAAGGACCTGATCGCCGGTTGGACGATCATCGATGTCGAGTCCTACGAGCGGGCCCTGGAACTGGCCGCCGAGCTGTCCGCGGCCCCAGGGGCGGGCGGGAAGCCGATCCACGAGTGGCTCGAGATCCGGCCGTTCTTCACCGAATTGCCTACGGTGACCGAGTGATTACGGTGATCGGGTGAACGAGGCATTGCTGCGTGAACTCGTCCCCGCGGTGATCGGCGTCCTCGTCCGCCGCGGGGCCGATTTCGCGGAGGCCGAGGACGCGGTGCAGGAGGCGCTGATCCGGGCGCTGGAAATCTGGCCCGAGGATCCGCCGCGCGATCCCAAAGGCTGGCTGATCACGACCGCCTGGCGCAAGTACCTCGATGCCGTTCGCTCCGAAACATCGCGGCGGGGAAGGGAACTCGCCGTGGAGGTCGAGCCGGAGGCGGGACCGGTGCCCGCCACCGACGACAGCCTGTGGCTGTACTTCCTCTGCGCGCATCCCTCCCTGCCGTCCGCCTCGGCCGTCGCCCTGACCCTGCGCGCGGTCGGCGGCCTGACGACCCGTCAGATCGCCGCGGCCTACCTCGTCCCGGAAGCGACCATGGCGCAACGCATCAGCCGCGCCAAGAAGCGCCTCACCGGCCTGCCCTTCGACCGCCCCGGCGACCTCCCGACCGTGCTGCGCGTGCTCTACCTCGTCTTCAACGAGGGCTACAGCGGCGACGTGGATCTCGCCGCCGAGGCCATCCGCCTCACCCGCCAGCTCGCCGCCTCGGCCGACGATCCGGAGGTCTCCGGACTGCTCGCGCTGATGCTGCTGCACCACGCCCGCCGGGCCTCACGCACCGGCCCGGACGGCAGCCTGATTCCGCTCGCGCAGCAGGACCGATCCCTTTGGGACACAACCCTTATCACCGAGGGCGTGGCGATCCTCCAAGCGGCCCTGGCCGGCGACGGCCTCGGCGAATACCAGGCCCAGGCCGCGATCGCCGCCCTGCACGCGGACGCCCCCACCGCCGCCGACACCGACTGGCCCCAGATCGTCGAGTGGTACGACGAACTCCTCGACCTCACCGCCAGCCCGATAGTCCGCCTCAACCGCGCGGTAGCGGTCGGCGAGGCCGACGGCCCCCGCGCGGGCCTGGCCGCCCTCTCCGACCTGGACCCGAACCTGCCCCGCCACACCGCCGCTCGCGCCTACCTCACCGAACGCGCGGGCGACCTGGAACAGGCCGCCGTTCTCTATGCCGAAGCGGCCCAATCGGCCACCACCGTCCCCGAACGCGACCACCTCACCCGCGAAGCGGCCCGCCTTCACCGGTCGCTGCGCACCTGACCAATATCCCCGAGCCATATCTCCACCCGCCCCCTATGGTGGACCGATGACGTCCGTCAGAACGGTCCAAGTCACCTTCGACTGCAAAGACCCCGAACGCGTAGCCCGCTTCTGGTGCGAGGTCCTCGGCTACGTCATCCCCCCGCCCCCGCCCGGCTTCGCCGACTGGTCGGAATT
>NZ_BAAFGR010000267.1:0-7248 GCF_041154655.1 Nocardia sp. JMUB6875 | reverse complement strand
CATCCGCTACGAGGAACCCAAGCGCGCCGGGCGGGCGGGCTTGGGTTCCTCGTAGCGGATGGTTGCGAAACCGGCCGGACCGGACTTGGCGGGTTTGGGTGCGCCGGTACGGATTTCCTCGGTGCGGGAGTTGGCCGAGGGGATCACCTCGGTTGCGGCGGTCGGCGGGGCGGCGTCGGCCGGGGGCTTGCCTGGTGCGGCATCGGACTTGCCGGGCGCGGAGTCCTTACCGCCCTCCGGTGCGTCGCCCTTGGCAGCGGACTGATCGGCAGAGTTCTTGGCGTCGGCGGGAGCGCTGGTGTCCTCGGTGCCTGCGGCGGGCTGGGTTGCCTGGTCGGCAGGGCCCTGCGGCTGCTGGTCGTCTTTCGGGTTGGACACGCGGCTACACCCCTCGCTTCGGCGGAACTGTGATTCGACGGTCAGCCTACTGAGCAAATCGGGCGGCGGTGCAGAATGATCGGCATGACCTCCTTCGGTGATCTGCTCGGACCGCAGCCGGTCCTCCTTCCGGAAAACATCGAGGCGGAGGACGCGCTGCTGCAGAACCAGGACCCGGTGCAGGTCGCCGCGGCGCATCCGACGGCCTCCATCGCCTGGGCCCATCTGGCCGAAGCCGCGCTGGCGCGGGGCGAGCAGGGCGAGGGTGAGGTCAACCACGACGTCATCTCCGCCTACGCCTTCGCCCGCACCGGCTACCACCGCGGCCTGGACCTGTTGCGCCGCAATGGCTGGAAGGGCTTCGGCCCGGTGCCGTGGAGCCACGAACCGAACCGGGGCTTCCTGCGCAGTGTCGGCGCGCTGGCCAAGGCCGCCCGCGCCATCGGCGAGACCGACGAGTACGCGCGCTGCCTCGACCTGCTCGAGGACTGCGATCCGCGGGCAGCCGCCGAGCTCGGCCTCGACTGACTTGAGTTCCGGCCTAGGCGAAACCCTCGACGCCGCCCGGGAGAGCGGCGTCACTCGCGTGCGCCGGGCCGCGACGCGGGTTCGGTCCTCGCTGCTGCCGATCGTGCAGTGCGCGATCGGCGCGGGCATCGCCTGGCTGATCGCCCACAATGTGATCGGCCACGAACACCCGTTCTTCGCGCCCATGGCCGCCATGATCTCGATCGGGGTGTCCTTCGGGGCGCGGCTGCGGCGCTCGATCGAACTGATCGTCGGCGTGGCCGTCGGTATCGGCATCGGCGACCTGTTCGTCTCCCGGGTGGGCACCGGCACCTGGCAGATCGTGTTGCTGGTCTTGGTCGCCATGTCCACGGCCGTCTTCCTCGACGGCGGACCGGTCATCACCATGCAGGCGGCCAGCTCCGCGGTGCTGGTGGCCACGCTGTATCCGCCCGGCCAGGGCGGCGCGTCTCTGCGCATGATCGACGCCCTGGTCGGCGGTCTGGTCGGCATCGTGGTGGTGGCGGCCATCCCCCTGCATCCGGTCCGGCGCGCCCGCGAGCAGGCGGCCGGAATCCTGGAGGTGATGGGCAAGGCCCTCACCGAATGCGCCGACGGACTGCTCGAACACGATGCCGCGAAGATCAAGGAGGCGCTCGAGGCCGCGCGCGGCACCCAGGGCGCGATCGATTCCCTGCGCAACACCCTCGAGGGCAGCAAGGAGATCATTCGAATCTCCCCGCTGTACTGGAACTCTCGCAACCGCTTGCAACGCCTGCGCGAGGCCGCCGACCCGCTCGACAACGCTATCCGCAATACCCGTGTCCTGCTGCGCCGCGCCCTCACGTCGGTGCGCGACGACGAGGTGATCGATCCCCGGCTGATCGCCGAGGTCGAGAAGCTGGGTCAGGCCGTGGACGTGGTGCGCCGCATGATGCTCGCCGACCCGGACGAGAAGCCCGATCCGGCCGAGGCCACCCGGGTGCTGCGCTCGGTCGGCAAGGGCGCCACCAAGGACCTGGTGAACGGCGCGGGACTGTCCACCCACGTGGTGTTCGCGCAATTGCGTTCGATCGTGGTCGATCTCATGCAGGTGTGCGGCATGCGCCGCCTCTCGGCCATGGCGCTGCTCCCGCCCACCGTGTCGAATCCCTATGTGACGCCGATCGATTGAGCACTACCTGCGGGCCGATCCGGCCCGTCTGCGGGTACCTGCTCTTGATCTTCGGGTAGTGCGCTACTCGCGTTCGAGCGCCCGCGTCGCTCTACCGTTCATTACAGGCCGGATTGACGAGGGGTAATCCGGTACCGGCTCGCAGCGACGGGTGGCAACGGTGCTTGTAGTGGGCTCAGCAGGCGGGGAGGACCTGAACGCCCACGCCTGACCGCTGTCGCTGCGAATGGGGCCGCCCGATAACCGGGTCGTTCGGGCGGCCCACCCACCGGATCAGCGCCAGAAGCGGGTCAGGGCGCTGCCCGCCGACCACCACCAGCCGGGCAGTCCCGAGAGCTCGAACAGCGCGTTGATCCCGTCGAAGAACAGTCGGTTGAGCTCCGGGGTGAACAGCAGCGCGAACAGGATCAGGATGCCGAACGGCTTGATCTGATCCAGCGACCGCCGCGTCTGATAACTCAGCGACGGCTCCAGAATCCCGTAGCCGTCGGTGCCCGGGATCGGGATCAGGTTCAGCACGGTCGCCGTAATCTGCAGGAACGCAAGGTAACTGAGCCCGAACCAGAACGCCGGATGCGACGTGGTGCTGCCCCACAGGCGCACGATCACCAGCAGGATCACGGCACACAGCGCGTTCACCGCCGGACCTGCGCCGCTCAGCAGCCGCTGCGTGCGCGGACTGAAGTTGTGCGAGTGCACGTACACCGCGCCACCCGGCAGCGCGAACCCGCCGATGGCGATGAACAGCACCGGCAGCCCGATCGACAAGAGCGGATGGCTGTACTTGAGCGGGTTCAGCGTCAGATACCCGCGCATCTCCACTTCCCGGTCCCCGGCCCGCCACGCCACGAAGGCGTGCGCGAACTCGTGCAGGCAGACCGACACGATCCAGCCCGCGACCACCAGGATGAACACCCCGAACTGGGCTTGGCGCGAGAAGCGATCCGCGTCCCAGGCGAGCGCGCCGCCCACCGCCGTGATCACCACGACCAGCAGGAACACCGGACTGGGCCGGATCGCTCCGCCGGATGCCCGGCCCACCGCGCGCGGGTAATTCACCTGTCTGCTCCCAACTGGTCGGCTCGTAGGTCCTGCCGATTCCCATTCTGGGGGTGAATCAGCGAACCAGCAGCCAAGGCTCGTGGTGTCGATAGAACGTGGACCGCTTCACCAGCCGATCGGTGGTGATCCCGTCGCGGGTGACGATCGCGCCGTGCGTGCCCAGCTGCATGGCGCGCCCCTCGACCCAGCGCTTCTTGCGCAGCCCGCGTTGCACGGTGGCGTGCAGGCCCGGCATCTCCAGCATGGGCGAAACATGCAGTGCCGCGACCTTTCCCGTGAACAGCCGGGTGTCGTCGACGTAGGCCTCGCCCTCGAGTTTCGCGCCCGCCTCGCCGACGATGGTGGCGCGGCCGATGAGCACCTTGCCGGTGTCGTCGCGGATCAGCGGGGTCTCGGTGGCCTTGCCCTCGAGCGCGCGCTTGGCGGCGGCCGAGCCGGTGCCGGTCTCGTAGGCGCGGGAGCCGTAGGTGCGGTCGATGGGCACGTAGCCGATCTCGACGCCCAGGCGTTCGGTGCGCATCAGGTGGGTGAGCACCGCGGCCAGTCCCGCGTCCTCACCGAGCACGATGAGCCGGGGCAGGCTGTCGGCCGCCATCACCGGGAGCAGCTCGTCCAATTGGGCGGTGTCCGGTATGGCCGAGGTCTGGGTGAGGGGTAGAGATGCCAGCGCGATTGGTACCGGCGCGCCGTCGCAGCGGAGAACATGGGTACTCAACTGCCGAACACCCTCCTCTGGCTCTGGCCTGCCAACACCTTGCCGCCTCGCTGCGTTTCGATGGACCCCCTGCCGGTCCCTCTCCCCGTGCCACCATAACCCTGTCTCATTTGCCGCGCTGTCCTCGCTGCGCATCCGTTATGGGCGGTTTCTCCGGACCTGGGCCTTGCACCAGGACGTATAGGGCCGTCCAGTAAAGTGTGCCTACGGCCACCGCCTTCTGACGGCGGGTAGCTGCAGCAACACAGGTGCTGCGCGTCGAACCCGTAGGAGACACTCACATGCCGGCAATCGTGCTGATCGGCGCCCAGTGGGGCGACGAGGGCAAGGGCAAAGCGACTGATCTGCTCGGCGATCGGGTCCAGTGGGTAGTTCGATACCAGGGCGGCAACAACGCGGGACACACCGTGGTGCTGCCGAACGGTGAGAGCTTCGCCCTGCATCTGATCCCCTCCGGCATCCTCACCCCCGATGTGACCAACGTCATCGGCAATGGCGTGGTGGTCGATCCGGGCGTGCTCCTCGCCGAACTCGCCGGTCTGGAAGAGCGCGGTGTGGACACCTCCCGCCTGCTGCTCTCGGCCGACGCGCACCTGATCATGCCGTACCACGTGGCCATCGATAAGGTCACCGAGCGCTTCCTCGGCAACAAGAAGATCGGCACCACCGGCCGCGGCATCGGCCCGTGCTACCAGGACAAGGTCGCCCGCGTCGGCGTCCGCGTGGCCGATGTGCTGGACGAGAAGATCCTCACCCAGAAGGTCGAGGCCGCACTGGAATTCAAGAACCAGGTGCTGGTGAAGATCTACAACCGCCGCGCGCTGGATCCGCAGCAGGTGGTGGACGAGGTGCTGGAGAAGGCCGAGGGCTTCAAGCACCGCATCGCGGATTCGCGGCTGCTGCTCAACCAGGCGCTGGAGCGCGACGAGATCGTGCTGCTGGAGGGTTCGCAGGGCACCCTGCTGGACGTCGACCACGGCACCTACCCGTACGTGACCTCGTCCAACCCGACCGCCGGTGGCGCGGCCGTGGGCGCGGGCGTCGGGCCGAACAAGATCAACACGGTGCTCGGCATCCTCAAGGCCTACACCACCCGCGTCGGCTCCGGCCCGTTCCCGACCGAACTCTTCGACGAGTCCGGCGCCTACCTGGCCAAGACCGGCGGCGAGGTCGGCGTCACCACCGGCCGCGCGCGCCGCACCGGCTGGTTCGACGCCGTGATCGCCCGCTACGCCACCCGCGTCAACGGCATCACCGACTACTTCCTCACCAAGCTGGACGTGCTCTCCAGCCTGGACACCGTCCCGATCTGCGTGGCCTACGAGATCGACGGCGAGCGCGTCGAGCAGATGCCCACCACCCAGACCGAATTCCACCACGCCAAGCCGATCTACGAGGAGATGCCCGGCTGGTGGGAGGACATCTCGGGTGCCCGCACCTTCGAGGATCTCCCGGCCAACGCTCAGGCGTACGTCAAGCGCCTGGAAGAGCTTTCGGGAGCACGTGTTTCGTGCATCGGCGTCGGCCCCGGCCGCGACCAGACGATCGTCCGCCACGACATCCTGGCCTGAGCCGCCCTCGGCCATAAAGCATTTCGCCCCCGTCGCATCGAATGCGACGGGGGCGAAGTCGTTTTCGGCTCAGTAGGTGATGAGCGGCGAGAGGGGGTCGGCGGCGTGCGGGGTAAGGGCTGTGTAGGCCGCCGCGAGCGACTTCACCGCGATGCGGATGTCCGACTCCTCGTGGGTGAAGGGGAGGCGGATGAAGCGTTCGAAGGCGCCCTGGACGCCGAAACGCGGTCCGGCGGCGAGGAGTACGCCGTGGTTGGGGGCCGTCGCGGCGAGGGCGGTGGAGACCGGGGTGGGGAGCTGGGCCCAGAGGGACATGCCGCCGACTCCGGGGGCGACACGCCAGTCGGGGAGTTCCTCGGCGAGGGATTCGAGCAGGACGGCTCGGCGGGAGCGGAGCTGATCCCTTCTGGCGGTGAGGATTTCGTCGGCATTGCGGAGCAGGTGGACGGTGGCCAGCTGATCCATGACCGGGGTGCCGAGGTCGACGGTCGAGCGAATGCCGAGCAGCTTGGTGATGAGGGCCTGATTGGCGCGCACCCAGCCGACACGCAGGCCGCCCCAGAAGGACTTGGAGGCGGAACCGATGGTGACGATCTCGGAGTTGCGGGCGAAAGCCGCCACGGGCGGCGGGGATTCGAGATCGGAGAGGTTCAGATCGACCATGGATTCGTCGACGATGACCGTCATGCGGGTCTCGCGCGCGATGGTGGCCAGTTCGGCCCGGCCCTCGGCGTCGAGCAGGTGGCCGGTGGGATTGTTGAAGTCGGGAATCAGGTAGGCGGCGCTGGCGGCGGTCTGCCGTGCGGCGCTGCGGATTCCGTCGAGATCCCAGCCGTCCGGGCGCATGGGCACCGGCACCGGGCGGGCGCCGACATCGCGGATCGCCTCGATGGCGTTCGGGTAGGTGGGGTGCTCGATGAGGACGCGCTCGGCGGGCGTGGTGAGCACATTGAGCAGCAGGCGCAGGCCGTGCTGCGCGCCCAGGGTGATCAGGATCTGATCCGGTTCGGTGGGCAGGCCGCGCTCGGTGTAGCGGCGGGCCAGCGCCTCGCGCAGCATGAGCACGCCGACGGGATCCATGCCGTGCGTGCCCAGGTAGGTCGGCAGTCCTTGCAGGGCAAAGGAATACGCGTCGGTCATCTGCGGCGGGGCGGACATGGCGGCGAAGGTCATATCGATGGTCGGCACGTCCGGCTGGGCCATGGTGGCGAGCAGGCTGCGGGCCGGCTTCGCGCCGTCGTGCACCACGGTCGGCGGCAGTGCCACGGTACTGCGGGACCCCTGGCGGCTGATCAGGTAGCCGTGTTCACGCAGCAGCGTGTACGCCGAGGTGACGGTGGTGCGGCTGACCTCGAGGCTGGTGGCCAGATCCCGCTCGCTGGGCAGTGCCACCCCGAGCGGCGCGCGGCCGTCGTGAATGAGCAGCCGAATGCTCTCGGCCAGTGCCACATACGCGGGCCGCGCCGAACGCTTGCCGTTGTCGGTGGCCCCCGATTCCTCGTTCCGCCACCGCCCAAGATCGCGCGTCAGGCTGGCCGCGCCGATAACTCGTGTCGCCATACAGTCCAGTATCGGGGCACTGGATATTTTCTTCAAGTCCAAGGGAAGGCCACTATTGGTTCATGGTCGCCCTGCTCGCCTCCCTCCTGATCGTCGCCGCCTTCGCCGTGCTCGTCTACCGGTACGCACCCAAGTCGGACGAACGCTGGGGCGCGCTCCTGGAGCGCTACCGCCCCCACGCCCCCATGTCGGACTGGTCAGTCGCCGAATATGAAGCGTCCCGCCAGTATTCGGACCTCACCGCCATCGCGTCCCTCCGCCCGGACGCCCACCCGCCGACC
>NZ_BAAFGR010000266.1:0-7269 GCF_041154655.1 Nocardia sp. JMUB6875 | reverse complement strand
TCGCCGCCCCCTTCCACCCGAACCAGCTGGGCGCCGACCACCAGGCCCAGCAGATCCTCCGGACCCTCCGCAACTGAAGCGCCGTCGGGCGCCACGATCAGCGCCCGCGCGTAATCCTTTCGGCGTACACCCGGGGATCTACCCGACAGGAGCAAATCATGGGCGAATTGCTGATGCGATCAATGTCCGGCCGTCGATACGGTCGATTACATGATCAACACCATCCTCGCTTCGACTGACTCCAGCACCGGCGAATCCGTCGCCTCGGTAGCCCTCGGCATCGGCGTGATCGCCGCCCTGCTGGCCGCCGTCGTCCTTTTCATCGGAGCCCTGGTGAGCGTGCTGCGCTCCCGCACCTACGCGGCGGGCGGCAAGGCCGTCTGGGCCCTGCTCATCCTGGCCTTCCCCTTCCTGGGCCCGGTCGCCTGGTTCGTCTGGGGCCGCAAGTCCACTCTCATGGGCCCGCCTCCCGCGGCCGTGTGAGTTCGCGGGAATCGCGGACCGTCACCGGCTCCGGGGAATCCGGGTCCGGGCTTGTTAGCCTGACCTGCAGCTTTTGCTTTCCTAGCGTTCGTTCCCGGTGGTTCCGTGCGCGTAGACATGGATTGCGAGGTTCCGTTGCGAGTCGTACCCGTCGCTCTGACCACGGCATTGGCGGCTCTGACCGCGGTTACCACCGCGGTCTGCGCCCATGCCACGCCGCTCGCGGTGGACACGCCGGATCCGCATCCCGCGTCGAGCCCGGACTCGCCCGGTTCGGATCAGGCGCTGCTGAGTTGCCCGCCGCTGCCCGATGCCGACGATCCGCTGGGGCCGATCCCGCCGCGCGACCCGCTGTGCGGCGAGAACGATATGCCGCTGACCGGTGATGTGTATCTGCGCAGCAACGCCTATCGGCGGCTGTCCACGATCTACGGCCCGGACGTCGCGGTGAGCATCATCGGCAA
The DNA here is from genome assembly GCF_041154655.1 of Nocardia sp. JMUB6875. Taxonomy (NCBI): domain Bacteria; kingdom Bacillati; phylum Actinomycetota; class Actinomycetes; order Mycobacteriales; family Nocardiaceae; genus Nocardia; species Nocardia sp. JMUB6875. The sequence continues at coordinate 6,322 of NZ_BAAFGR010000266.1, read as the reverse complement.
CAACCACTACCAGCTGCGTGACCACGCCGGAAACCTCATCCTGGGCGAGGATCGCAGGACGCTGCACCACATTCCGTTCGGCAGCGAGATCCCGCCTCCGCCGCCGGGCAACACCGCGGATCTGACACCGCACGAGCAGGCGATTCGCGAGGGCATGTCGCGGGTGACGGTCGGGGTCATGCAGGGTGTCGTCTACACCGGCGATCTCAGCGACATGTCGGCGTATCTGACCACTCCCATCGGCTCCCTGCTGGTGCAGGCACCGGGCACCGGACCCGATCCGCTGCAGCCGGGACCCGACGGTGAGCGACAGTTGCAGCTGCTCAACAACTTCCAGGTCCTCGACAACCAGGGCCGCTACGTCATGGGCAACACGCTGACCCTCGGTTCGCCGATGGCGTTGTGGCCCAATGCCGCCGTGCCCTGTCCGCTCGGCACCGTGCCCATCTCCCAGCTGCCCACCCGCAGCCATCCCTCGGATACGCCGATCACCAGCGCGGAGCAGCTGCCGGACCCGGTGTGCAAGGCCCCGGCCAGCGTGCCGATCACCGGATTCGTCGACGACCAGCCCGGCCAACCCGACCAGGCCGCACCGCAACCCGGACCGAAACCGCAACCCGATCCGGTGCAGCGGCAGAAGGACATCAACGACGCCTACAGCGCCGTCGGCACCCAGTTCGGGCTCGCGGTCTCGGTCGGCGGACTGCTCGGCGGCATGACCGGTCTCGTGATCGGCTGTCTGGCAGGCGGAATCGGCGCCGGGACCGCGGGCACCTTCTCCGCGGCGCTGGCCGGCACCGCCACCGGATTCGCCGGCGGCTGCCTCACCGGCGCGGCCATTCTCGGCGCGATGGGCGGCACCATCGGGAGCTTGGCCATCGGTGTTCCGGTCGGCATCATCTCGGGCGTCAACGCCTACAACACCCTGCGCTTGCAGGGCGATGTGGCGCGCAAACCGATCGCCGCGGACACCGCGCCCGAACCGGCGGCGACGCAGCCGTCCGATGTCCGTTCCCGCCTCACAGCCGCGGGCGTACCGGCGGACCTCGCCGCCGCCGTGCCCGAAAGCGCAACGGCGGCAACCGATCAACTGCTGTCCGCCGTCCCGATCGAGCTCGCCGCCGAGGCGCTCACCCACCTGCTCGCTCCGCAGGAACCGGGCAGGTAGGCAGCGCGGTCAGTGGCGGTACATGCTCTCGATCACGTCGGCGAAGCGGTCGGCGATCACGTGGCGCTTGACCTTGAGGGTGGCGGTCAGCTCGCCTGATTCCTCGGTGAGGTCGCGGTCGAGCAGGGCGTACTTCTTGATCGACTCGGCGTGCGAGACGGTGCTGTTGGCGTCGTCGATCGCGAGCTGGACCTCGGCGCGCAGGGCCGGATCGTCGCGCAGATCGGCGATGGTGGCGGTGGCGGGCTTGCCGTTGGCGGTCTTCCAGGCGGTGAAGGCCTCCGGGTCGAGGGTGATCAGCGCGGTGATGAACGGGCGGCCGTCGCCGAGCACGACGGCCTGCGAGATCAGGGTGTGGGAGCGGATGAGGTCTTCCATCGGACCGGGCGAGACGTTCTTGCCGCCGGCGGTGACCAGCAGATCCTTCTTGCGGCCGGTGATCGACAGGAAGCCGTCCGCGTCCACGAAGCCGATATCGCCGGTGCGCAGCCAGCCGTCGTGCATGGCCGCGGCGGTGGCCTGGTCGTTGCGCCAGTATCCGGCGAACACCACGCCGCCGGACAGCTCGATCTCGCCGTCGGCCGCGATGCGAACCGCGTTGCCGCCCAGGGGTTGTCCGACGCTGCCGATCTTGATCGCGCCCGGCACGTTCACGCAGTGGGCAGCGGTGGACTCGGTCATGCCGTAGCCCTCGTAGATCGGGACGCCGAGGCCGCGGAAGAAATGCCCCAGCCGCGGGGCCAACGCGCCACCACCGGAGATCGCGAATTCGCAACTCCCGCCGAGGGCTTCGCGCAGCGGCGCGTACACCAGCCGGTCGCACAGGGCGTGCTGGAGCCGCAGCAGCGGGGAGGGTCGCTGCGCGAATCCGCCTGCGCTGTCCATCTTTTCGCTCCACCGGATGGCGGTGCGTTCGGCGAACCGGAACACCTTGCCCTTGAACTTGCCGCCATCGCGCGCCTTCTTGTCCGCGCCGTCGCGCACCTTCTCGAACACGCGGGGCACACCGAGAATGGTGTGCGGCCGGAAGCGCGTGAACTGCCCCGTGATGGTTTTGAAGTCCGCCCAATGCGCCTGGGTCATGCCGCCCTCGAAGGCGGCCAGCGACACCGCGCGGGCCAGCACGTGCGCCAGCGGCAGGAAGGTGAGCATCCGCTGCCCGGGCCGGGCGACGTCGCCGATGCTGGCGTGCAGGATGCCGCGCACCTCCGAGAGCAGGTTGCGGTGGGTGAGCATGCAGCCCTTGGGGCGGCCGGTGGTGCCGGAGGTGTAGACCAGCGAGGCGAGGCCGTCGGCGCGCAGTCCGTCGAGCCGCTCCCGCAGCAGGTCGCCGGAGACGTTCTCGCCGTCGGCGATCAGGAGCGGTTCGGCCCCGTCGTCGATGACCAGCACCCGGCGCAGCGCGTCGGGCGCCTCGGCGAGCAGATCCTTGTGCCGGGTGGTCTCCACGATCGCCAGCGCGGCCCCGGAGTCCTCGAGGATCCAGCGCACCTGCTCGGCGGAGGACGAGTCGTAGACCGGCACGGTGACCGCACCCGCCGCCCAGATGGCGAAGTCCAGCAGCGTCCACTCGAAGCGGGTGGCCGACAGCAGCACCACCCGGTCGCCGGGTTGAATCCCGTTGGCGATCAATCCCTTCGCGACCTCGGACACCAGTCGCGCGAAGTCCTCGGCGGTCACGTCGAGCCAGTCGGCGCCGACGGGCCGGGAGAACAGCACCCGCGCCGGCGCCTGCTCGGCCTGGGTGTAGACCGAGCGGACGATGGTCTCGTCCTCGGCGATGGTGAAGGTGGCCGCGGCCGCGAACTCACGCATGGTCGTCTCCAATGGTCTGGTCGGGTTGATGCAGTCGCCGCAGCGCCCGCGCGAACTCGGCGGTCTCGTCGGGAGTCCAGTCGGCCATCCGCTCGCCGAGCCGGGCCAGATCGTGCCCGGCCGCCGCGGCCAGCACGCGCTGCCCCGCGGCGGTCAGGGTGAGCGGATATCCGGCGTGCAGGCTGCCCGGCCCGGCCTGCACCCAGCCCACCTCGACACAGGCCCGCACCTGCCGCGACACCGTCGACCGGTGGACGCCGAACGCCTCGGCCATCTCCGTGGCCCGGCACCCCGGATTCCGCTCGATATAGGACAGCGCCGACTGCTGCGCGAACGACGGCAGGCCCTCGGTATCGGGTCGTGCCGCGATGATCTCCCGAACGATCCGGGTCAGCCCATCATGGACCGCCAGCAGATCGGGCGACCATCGCCCACCACCGTGTTGCATGGCGCAACTATAGCGGCCGAGGGGCCGGACTCATACTTCCCCGGGCGGGGTGGATCGGCGGGGCGGGACGTATTCGAACTCGGTGAGCACCTGCCGCAGGAAGCCGCGGAACCGGTGCTGGTCAGAAGTCGTTGCGCCGTAGACGGTTTCGAGCACGGGCCGGAGCTGGCGTCCGGCGTCGACGACCAGGCGCACCAGGCCCTGCTCGGCGCAGCGCATCAGCGCGGGCGCCAGCAGGGTCGCGGCCTCGGTCGTGCGGCCCGTCGTGGACAGGCAGGACCCGTAGAGGAGTTCGGCATTGAGCAGGGCGCGCGGCCGGTGCTGGGTGGCGATCACCTCGACCAGGTGTTGTGCCTGTCGGCAGGCCCGCTCGGCGGCGTCCGGGGTCTGTTCGAGCAGCAGGAGCCGGATCGCGGAGTCGTGTGAGAGCTCGGCGGTCATGGCGGCCGGGGCGTCGGGTTGGGCGGTGTAGGGCGCGAGCTGTTCGAGGTCGCGGCGGTCGATCTCGGCAATGGGCAGGCCCAGGCGCAGGCGTTCGTTCAGGATGCGCGCGGCCAGGCGCGGCAGCACCAGGTTCGCCGCGACCTTGGCGCCCTCGTCCAAACGCTGATGCATGGTGTCGAGGTCGCCGCGCACGGCGGCCAGGCGCGCGCCGGTGCCGTATCCGGCCACCAGGAACTCGACCGCACCGCCCTCGGGGCCCGGCCCGTCGGCGAGGAGTTCCTCGGCCTCGATGAATTGCCCCTTCTCATAGAGCAATTCGCCGAGCAGCGCACTCGCCAGTCGGGTGGCCTGCGATTGCCCGCCGGTCCGCAGCGCCTGGATCAGGGCGGTGCGGAATCGGGTTTCGGCCGCGGCGATGTCGAGTTGCTCGTAGGCGGCGCTGCCGGCGATGCAGTCGCAGTACACCGGGCCGAAGGGGCCGCGCGCCCGGTCCCGGAAGGGTTCGATCCAGCGATGCCAGCGGTGCACCTCGGCGAAGTCGAAGCGGTACAGCGCCGAGACCATCGCCACCACGGCCAGCGCGTGGGCCAGGAACGGGCGGGCCGAATCCCGGCCCCGCGCGAGTTCGGGGGCGAACACCACCGGCTGGTCCGTGACCAGGGACAGTGCGGCGCGGGCGAGTTCGATCTCGAATTCCAGCTCCCGCGAGCCACTTTCGAGCTCTCGGGAGCCGCCGCGGCGGACCGCCGTCTCGGCGCGTTCCAGGTCGGCCACCGCCGCGGCCGGGCGCTGCACGGCCAGGTTCGCCCAGGCGAGGGCCAGCAGCAGTCCCGGATTCGACGCCGTCAGCGCGGCGGGCAGTTTGGCGGCCAGGCCGAGCAGGGTCGCCGTGCGGGAGCGTTCCATGAGTTGTTCGGCATGCTCGGCCACCAGGTCGCAGGCGTGGCGCGGCTCGCCCGCGGCGAGCACGTGATCGACTGCCTCGCTGAGCATGTCGTGGTCGGTGAACCAGCGCGCTGCGGTCAGGTGCAGTTGCTCGAGCAGACCCGGATGCAGGCGGATCAGGCGGTCGCGCAGGAAGCCCGCGAACAGCGTGTGATAGCGGAACCAGCGCAGATCGTCATCGATGCTGCGCAGGAACAGATCTCGCTGCCGCACCTGTTCCAGCAGGTCCTGGCCGTTGCTCACGCCGGTCAGCGCCTCGGCGAGATCGGCGTTGACGCGCTCGGGAACCGAGGTGCGCATGACGAATTCGAGCAGCTCCGGTTCGAGGGTATCGACGACGTTCTCGAGCAGGTACTCGCCGATGGCGTAGTGGCGGCCCGAGATCTGGTCGATATAGGCGCCGGGGTCCGCGCGGCCGCGCAACGACATCGACGCCAGTTGCAGTGCGGCCGCCCAGCCCTCGGTGGATTCCCGCAGTCTCGCGACCTCCGCGTCGGCCAGGCTCAGTCCGCCGCTGTCGGCGAGGAATGCCGCCGTTTCCCGGTCGTCGAATCGCAGTGCGGATTCGTCGATCTCGACGAGTTCGTCGCGAACCCGCATGCGTCCCAGGGGAAGTCCGGTCCGGTTACGGCTGGTGACGATGAGTCGCAGGTGGTGGCAGCCGTGGTCGAGCAGGAATTCCATGGCGGCGATGCTGGCCGGGCTGGTGACCCGATGCCAGTCGTCGATCACCAGCGCGACCGGCTCGCCGCCGTGGTGGATTTCGTCGATGAGACCGGTCATGACCTGCCGTGCGGCATCACTGGCGTGCTCCTCGAGCAGCCGCTCCAGCTGCCCGGCCACGGCCGGGTGGGCGTAGCGGATCGCCTCCACCACATGCGACAGGAACCAGACGACATTGTCGTCGTCCTCGTCGACGGTCAGCCATGCGACCCGAACGCCGTCGGCGGCAACGGCATTCAACCATTCCACGGCGAGGGTGCTCTTGCCGAACCCGGCGGGTCCGTGGATCAGCACCAGCCGCCGGGTGTGATCGGCGCGCAGGCGGTCGAGCAGTCGGGTACGAGGGACCGGCTGGCGTGGTGCGCTCGGCGGCCGGAACCTCGTGGACGGTGTGGGTGCCGGGCCGGTCCTCGGCGTGATCGTCTGCGGCACGGGCACCGGGGTCCCGATCTCGGCCGGCAGTGCCATCGAATCGACCGCCAGCCCGCTGGAGAACTGGATATTGCGCAGCCGCTCGCCGAGCTCCCGGGCGGTGGCGGGCCGGTCCGCGGGATCCTGCGCCATCGCCGATTCCAGCGCGGTGCACAGCGGCGCGGGCACCCCGCGCGGGCGCAGGTCGGGCACCGGCTCGGAGGCGATTCGCACGAACTGCGCGAACAGCGACTCCCCTTCTCGCCGTTCGAAGGCCGCGTGCCCGGTGAGCAGGCAGTACAACGTGGTGCCCAACCCATAGATATCCGCGGCCTTCGAACGGCGAGAAGGGGAGTCGCTGTTCGCGC
>NZ_BAAFGR010000265.1:0-7352 GCF_041154655.1 Nocardia sp. JMUB6875 | reverse complement strand
AAGCCCACCCCGGTCGTCCTCGCCGCGGGTGCCGCGGCGCAATTCGAGTTCATCACCTACCCGAAGCAGGTCAACGACTGCGCCGCGCTGCGCACCAACACCCTGCGCGTCTACCCGCCCGACAACACCGAATCCATGTGGCTGCCCTGGGACAGCCTGATCTGCCCGAGCCCGCAGCGCATGCTCGTCGTCCGCGCGGTCACCGCCGTCTCCTAGGGGACAGCCCCGTCGCCTCCTGCCCGGACCGCACCCCGATTGGACTGCCGCGCACCGCATCCGCGAGTAGTCTGCTGTGGGCGGCGCAAGCCGGGCAGGGGTTGGCAATTCAAACGGGGTCCACAATGAACAGTCCTGTGTTCACTATTGTTTCCGAGGCGCACGGGCACGAGGCCCATCTGGCCGAGGCCATCGATTCGGTTGTGGCGCAAAGCTTCCCGGACTGGGAACTGATCGTCGTCGACAACGGCTATTCCGACGAAGTCGCCGCGATCGTCGGCAAGTACGCCGACGACCAGCGAATCCGGCTGCTGCGCACCGACGACAACGGCATGGCCGCCGCGATCAACGCCGCCATCGCCGAGGCCAACGGCGAGATCTACACCGTCGTCCACGGCAACCACAAACTCCTACCCGAATTCTGCGCCCACACCCACGCCGCCCTGCAAGCCCACCCCGAAGCCGACGTCATCGCCGTCGACGCCTTCCGCTTCGACGACACCGGCACCATCGTGACCCCCAGCTACCGCCGCGAAGGCGGGGTAGAGGTCGAACCCGGCGTCGACCACCGCCTCACCCTCGAAGAATTCGTCAACGGCTCGGTCATCTACTACTCCGCCGCCATCCGCGCCCGAGCCTGGTCCAAGGGGGAGGGCTACCCACCCGACCTCCCCGTCGTCGAAGAATTCGTCCTCTCCGCCCGCATGCTCACCGCCGGCTGCGACATCCGAGTCCTCCCCGAACTCCTCGCCGCCTGCCGCCTGGTCAACGACCCCGCCAAATTCGCCGTCTACGAAGACAACATGCAACGTGCCCTCGAAAACCTAGCCAGTGCGACCACCGACCCAGCCGTCCACACCGCCGTAGCCCACAAACTCCGCGAAGCCCGATTCCACCAAGCCATGGGCAAAGCCCGCGCAGCACTGTCTCATTCGGATACCGCGACGGCCAGGGAACAGGTCCGTCTGGCCCTGCGTCAACGTCGAGCTCTGCGTCCCGCCGTCGTGTACGCAGCACTGACCGTGGCTCCGGGCGGATTGCGGCTGGCTCAACAGCTGAAGCGGCGACTCAGAGGATAGTCGGACTGTCCGCAGGGGATATCCCTGCGGCGGGCCCCTGACTTCAACCTGACATAATGTTGATTATCGGCGCGGTTACGGGAACGGTGTTGATCTTGAAACGCGCTGCGTGACTACAGCATTCGCCTGAATCCGTGGCGGATCGGCCTCGAGGCTGGCTGGTTCAGTGCTGCTGTGAGTGCTTCCCCTGTGGCGTTCGTTTGTGCTGTCTCGGGTGCCGATCGGCTGAAACGAAATATTTTGGCGTATCTGCCTTTTGGTGGAAAATTTCCGGTTCCCGAGGGATTGGCCGATTGTGGCCGGATTCTGGGATTCGAAGGGTGTCGGGATCTCTTGGTTCCACTCCCCTGGGCCTCTCCGTGCATGATCAATACGTCACAGTGACGTATTGAGGTGGGGTGGCTGGGTGGTGGAAGTTGTTGCTGTCAGGCCGGATTCGCGGGAATTGGGGGCCGCGGGCCTGACAGTCGGTGGGTCAGAGCCAGTTGGTGGTGGTGGAGGTGGTTGTCGTGGTGGTGGTTTCGGTGGTGGTTGTGGTGCCGGTGCAGGTGGTGGTGACTGTGCCGGAGGCGGTGGTGGTGCAGGTGCCGGTGAAGGTTTCGGTTTTGGAGTCGGTGGTGGTTTGGGTGGAGGTTTGGCTGGAGCTGCCGGTGGGGATGATCTGGCCGGGTGAGAGCGGGACGGTGGGGTCGACGGGAGTGACCGGGGCGACCGGGACGAGGGGAATCGGGTTGTCGGCCAAGGCGGTTGGCGCGGCGGCGCACAGGGCGGTGATCGAGAGGCAGAACGCTGCGCCGAGCGTGCGGGCGCGGACACCACTGACGGCTTGCACAAGCTCCTCCTGGGAAGAACGGGCTGTACGGTCAGCGGTCAACGCTAGTGGACCGGGGTGCTGTCGGACCGGATTGGCGGTCCCGCGCGGGGTTTCGGGCCGACAGCACCACCGGGCGCGGGTCAGCGGATGGTGCCGACGCCCGGGATCAGGGGCAGGTCCAGGGGTGTGACCCAGCCGGGTGGCAGGGCGTTGACGGCGGGGACGGCGTTGAGGGCGCGCATGCCGGTGGCCAGGCAGCCCGCGACCGCCGGGGTGCGGCCGGAGCCGTCGGTGAAGCGGAAGGAGGTTTCCTGGGAGATCGACGGGCTGCCGAGGATATCGACGCGGTAGACGTCGTCGCGGGTGCCGGCGGGCCAGTCGGGGGCGGCGTCGAGGCCGATGCGGTTGACGTGTTCGAGGGTGATGACCTCACGGCCCTTGTAAACGCCGTTGATGGTGAAACGGATCGCGGCGACGGTTCCGGCCTTGACGACACCCTTGACGGTGGGGCGGTCGTCGGGGGTGACCCACTTGTCCCAGGTGGTGGTGATGGTGTCGAGTTCGATGCCGACCGCGGTGGCGATCATGGGAACCGTTGCGCCCCACGCCATGACGAGCATGTCGGGGTGTTCGAGCAGGGCGGTGAATTCGGGCGGGTGGCCGATGCCCATCTCGAATTCGTAGTCGCCCTCGTAGTCGGTGTAGTCGAGCAGCTCCGAGGCGCGCACGGATTGGACCTCGCCGCACAATCCCATCAGGGTCATGGGGAACAGGTCGTTGGCGAAGCCCGGGTCGATGCCGGTGGTGAAGCATGACGCTCCCCCGGCCTCACATGCCTGCGTGATGGGGTCGCGCCAGATGGGTGGGATTTTGTCCATGTGCGGCCACACCCACGGGGTCATGGCGGTGGAGCAGACGTCGATGCCCGCGCGCAGGAACGCGCCGATGACGCGCATGTTCTCCTCGGCGTAGGCGGCGGTGGGCCCGTAGTGCACGAGCGCGTCGGGGCGCAGTGCGATCAGGTCCTCGACCGAATCGGTGGCCGCGACACCGGTTTTCGCGGCCCCGCACAGGTCTCCGGCATCCTTGCCGACCTTGTCCTTGTTGCTGACGCCGACGCCGACGAGTTCGAAGCCCGGGTGGCGCAGGATTTCGGCGAGCACCATGGAGCCGACGACGCCGGTCCCCCACAGCACGATGCGTTTGGTCACGAGCATTTCTCCTATCGGTGGAATTCGCCGCAGTCGACGGTGAGCATCTGGCCGGTGACCGCGGTGGCCAGATCGCTGGCCAGGAACAGGGCGGCGCGGGCGACTTCCTCGGGTCCGGCCAGGCGGCCCAGGTCCGTGGGTGCGGCCTTCTGGCGGTAGATGTCGTCGTGGGTGACTCCGGCTTGGGCGGCCAGCCAGTCGAAGTAGGCCTTGTTGATGTCCTCGTACACATACGACGGCGCGACGGAGTTGACGCGGATGCCGCGCGGCCCGAGTTCGGTGGCCAGTGACGAGGCCAGGTGTGCGAGTGCGCCTTTGGAGAGCTTGTAGCCGGAGTATTCGGGTTGGGAGCTGTAGGAGACGCAGGAGTTGAGCATGATGATCGACCCGCGGCTGCGTTCGAGGGCGTCGGCGAACAGGGCCGAGAGTCGAAGCGGCGCGAACACGTTGGTTTCGTTGGCCACCCGCAAGGCTTCGACGTCGATCTGGGTGATCGGGTACATGGGCGGGATGGCGAAGGCGTTGTTGATCAGGCAGTCGACGCGGCCGAGCCCGTCGAGGGTCGCCCGCACCAGTGCTTGGCGTTGGGGTTCGTCGGTGATGTCGGCGCGCACGACCAGTGCGGTGCCGCCGAGGGCGCGCACGTCGTCGGCGTATTCGTGCAGGCGTTTCTCGGTGCGTCCGGCCAGCACCAGGCTGGCGCCCATGCGGGCGGCTTCGATGGTGAGGGAATGGCCCAGTCCGGGGCCGACGCCGGAGATGACGATGACCTTGCAGGCCAGCAGCGGGACCGGTTGATAGGTATCGGCGGGGGTGGGGTGCGGGGCGGCTGACACGACTCCTCCTCGAGTCCTCAGCAGTTACAGAGCGTAACGACTTTGATGTGACAGACTGTAACGATTCCTGCTGGCAGCGACAAGGACGGATTTCGTGACCACACGCCACCGACTGGGCCCGCACCGCGACCCCGCGGTGGACGCCGCCGTCCTCGAGGCCGCGCGCGCCCTGGTCGTCGAACAGGGTTACGGCGCAACCTCGATCGACGCCATCGCCGCCCGCGCCGGGGTCAGCCGCCCGGCCATCTACCGGCGCTGGCCCTCCAAGGCGCATCTCATCGCGCAGGCGGTGTTCCCGGACGTGGGTTCGGCGGTGGTGGCGCCGGATCTGCTCGCGGAGGTGCGCAAGGTGATCCGCGGTACCATCCAGCTGTTCGGTTCCGCCGAGACCCGCGCCGCGATGCCCGGGCTGATGGCCGAGATGCGGCAGGACTCGGGTCTCTACGAGAAGCTGTCGGCCCGCCTGGACACCCCGACCCGCGACGAATTGCGCGACTACCTGCCCGGCGCGGACACCCGCCCGGGTCTGGATCCCAATACGGTGCTCGACACCATCGCCGGGGCGGCCCTGTTCGCCATGTGTATCCGCGATATCGACGACCTCGACGGATTCGCGGCCTCGCTCGAGGATCTGCTGCTCTACGGCATCCTCGGGCAACGACCCGCCACCGAGGACACCCCGGAGGCGACCGAATAACGCCGTAGATCGTGCTGCGCCGCTCAGATTTTGGCGATCCCGACGCCCAGCATCAGCGTCAGCGAGTCGAACAGCGGCCAGAATTCGACGATCTTGCCGTCGGTGACGCGCATGATGCCGGTCTCGGCCAGTTCGATGCTGTTGCCGGTGGGCGGCGCGGATTGGAACTCGCCGGTGTGGATCCCGCGCCAGCGCAACCGCGCCACCACCTTCTCCCCCTCGCCGATCAACTCCTCGACGGTGTGCACCGAGCCCGGAAAGCCTTGGGCGAAGGCGTGATTGACCGCACGGAACCCGTCGCGGTCGATGCTGGTGCCATCGGGCATGTGCACGATCAGGCTCGCGTCGAGGACCTCGTCCAGCGCCGAAGCGGGCGCCGACCCCGCGGCGATGGCATCGGTGGTCGAATAGAAGTTGCGCACAACAGTTTTCGGATCAATGCTCATTCGCCGACCATAACTCCGTCGGCCGCGCGGTGCGCGAGGTTCTCCGCCTCTCCCCTGTCACTCCCCTCCCCGTATTCGTCACAGTGACGCTCGGTGCCTGTCGGTTCCTCGAATTTCGATGGGCAGGAAGATCTTTCAGCGGTAGCGTGCCCGCATGGCGGCGAAGAGCAACAGCTATCTGGATCAGGTCATGGCACAGTCGGCCGAACTCGAGGAGGACCTGCGCTCCCGCTCGGGTCCCCCGCGCAGCACCGCGGCCCCGCAAGCCCCCGGCGCACCCAGCCCGATGGCCAAACGCGCCGGACGCGTCGGCCCCGCGCGCGAGCACACCCCGCAGGGACCGGTGGAGGTGCGGGTCAGCGGCTGGTGGCGCTGGCAGACGGTCCTGGTGCCGCCGAACGCGTTCGTGGTGCACACCCGCCGCGGCGCCGCCGAACCCCTGCACATCGGATTGGGTGTCTCGTTCCGGTTCAACCCGGCCACCGACTCGTATCTGGTGGTGCCCGGTGCGATCCAGACGATCCTGATCAACGCCTACTGCATCTGCAGTGAACTGCAAGGCGTGCTGGTGCAGGGGTATGTGCAGTGGATCATCGAGGATTTCGCCACCGCCTACCGCAAACTCGACTTCTCCGATCCGGAGGATCCGATGCGGCTGGTCAATGTGCAGCTGCGCGAGCAGGCCGAGGCCGCGATCAAGGACAAGGTGTCCACGATGGGGGTGCGCGATGTGCTGTCGGACAAGCAGCCCATCATCGAGGAACTCACCGCCCGGCTGCGCACCGTCGCCGAGGGCGCGGGCGAGAACGGGGCGCGCGGGGACCGCGGACTGGGCTTGTCGATCGTGACCGTGCAGATCAAGGAGGCGGTCGTGTCCTCCAACACGCTGTGGGAGAACCTGCAGAAGCCCTATCGCAGCGAACAGAACCGGGTGGCGCGTCTGGCCGAACTCGAAGCCCAGCAAGCGGTCGCGGCCCGCGAGACCGCTGTCGCGCGCGCCACCGAGGAACAGCGCATCGAGAACGAACGCGAACTCGCCGAGCTGCGCGCCCGCAATGACGCCGCCCGCTTCGACCGCGAATCGGCCGAGAAACTGCGCCGCACCACCCGCGACCACGACATCGAACGCGAAGTCGCCGACCTCGCCCAGCAGGCCGCACTGCACGCGCTGCGCCTGGAACGCGACAAGCACGCCGAACAACTCGACAACGCCCGCCTGCAGCAGGAACTGCGGCGCATGCAACTCGACGCCGAACTCGCCCTGACCCAAGCCAAGACGCGCGTCGCGCACGAGAGCTCACTGCTGGGGCTCGAACGCGAACGCATCGGCATCGACAATGCCAACAGCCGCAGCGAAACCACTGTGCGCGCCCAGCTCATCGACAAACTGCCCGCCATCGTCGAACACCTGCCCACACCGACCGAGTTGAAGTCGGTGCAGATCGGCGGCGACACCCTCGGCTTGGCCGGACTGGTCACCCAGGTCAGCGAGATCGTCGCAGCGGTGCGTGACAACGCCCAATCCTGAGGCGGCTCATCCGTGGTGGCGGCGATACACCGTCGCCGCCCCCGGATGCAGCGGCACCGACCCGGTCCCGATCAGTGAGCGGGCATCGAGGAACTGGGTGCCCGCCGCCTCGGCCGGAACCAGCGAATCGGCTTGTGTCAGAAGGACTTCGGTGAGGGTGCCCACCGTGGCGTCGGACAGTTGAGGGGAGGCCACGAGCAGGTTGGCGACGCCGATGGTGTGCACGGCGGGCGTGTTCGGATAGGTGCCCGCCGGAATCAGCACCGGGTCGTAGAGATACCCGAACCGCTCCCGCATCACCGCCGCCAGTGGATCGAGATCCAGCAGCCGCAATGGATTCAACGCCGCCGTCGGCACCCCACCGGCCCACAACAAGCCCTCCAGCCGTCCGGCGCTCAACTCGGCCACCGCATCCCGCAGCGGCAGATGCGACACTCTCACCTGCGCGGGATCCACTCCCGCGGCGGCAAGGAGCTTTTCCCCGATATGGGTGGCCCCCGACCCGGCCGCCCCCAGGTTCACCCG
>NZ_BAAFGR010000264.1:0-7354 GCF_041154655.1 Nocardia sp. JMUB6875 | reverse complement strand
GGGTAGCCGGGCGGGGTCGGCGAGCTCGGGGGTCGGGGCGGGGCCCTCGGGGGTGAGGGTGCGGCGGATGCGGCCGTGGGCCAGGACGGCATTGAGGTCGTCGGCGCTCGTGCCCTTGACCGCGCGCAGGATCGCGTCGCGGGCGGTGATGAGGGCCTCGCGGGTGGCCTCGTCGGCGGGCAGGTCGAGGGTGTTGTCGGCCAGCCACTGCCGGACGCCGGCCACGTCGATGAGCAGGTCCCGGGGTCCCTCCGCGCTGTTCCAGCGGGTGTTGAGCAGGTCCAGGGCGAGCGGTTCACCGAGGTGAGGGCGGGTTTCGGGCACTCCTGAGGGTAACGGTCGCGGTGCTGTCATCGGACTCACCACTCCTTTCTAACCGGCAAAATTCACTATAGGGGTTGACTGGCGACGCCCCATGTCGCTAGCTTCTAACCTGTCAAACAAACAACGATGGTTAGATCTTCCGAAGGGGTTCACCATGACCGCACCCGTTCTCGCCACCGGGCACATCGGCCTCAATGTCACCGACATCGACCGGTCGGTCGACTTCTACCGGCGCGCCCTCGGCTTCGAACAGCTCGGCGCGGGCGGTGAGGGTGCGCAGCGTTTCGCTTTCCTGGGCCGCGACGCCAAACTCCAGGTCACGCTGTGGCAGCAGAGCGGCGGCGAGTTCTCCGCGAAAACGCCGGGGCTGCATCACCTCTCGTTCCAGGTCGACACCATCGAGCAGGTGCGCGAGGTGGAATCGGTGCTGAAGGAACTGGATGTGGCCTTCGCGCACGACGGCGTGGTCGCGCACGGCGAGGGCGCGGCGTCGGGCGGCATCTTCTTCATCGACCCGGACGGCATCCGGCTCGAGGTCTACGCCCCCAGCGGCGCCGACCACGCGCCCGCCCCGAGTGGCGCGGCCCCGACCTGCGGTTTCTTCTGACCCGGAATTTCCGCGCGGGCAATCACATTGGCAGTTGGCGGGCCGCGCGGGCGGCCCCGACAGGAGTTCGCGATGAACGCAACAGGCGGAGTCGGCTATCACCCCGGTGAGCTGGCCGTGCAGGAACGCATGGGGCAGGCCGATATCGCCCAGCGGGTCGGCCGCATGATCCGGCCCGACATTCCGGCCGCCGCCGCGGAATTCCTGACCGAGCAGCCCATGATCGTGGTGGCGGCCGCCGATGGCGACGGGCGCATGTGGGCGACCCAGCTGGTCGGCGCACCGGGGTTCGTGCATGCTTCCGGGGTGCGGGCCATCGAGATCGACGCGGTACCGGCGGTGGGGGACCCGCTCGCCGAATCGCTGCGTGGCGCACGGCATGTCGGGATGATCGCGCTGCAGCCGCAATCGCGGCGGCGCATGCGGGTCAACGGTGTGATCGCGCCGACCGCCGGCGGGCTGCGCATCGAGACCGAGCAGGTGTATTCGAACTGCCCGAAATACATCTCGCGGCGCAGTGTCGAAGAATGGGTCGCCAGGGGAACTCCGGCCGTCCGCTGGGGCACCGAGCTGAATACCGCACAGCAGCAGCTGGTTTCCCGCGCCGACGCCTTCTTCGTCGCCTCCGCCGACCCCGACGGTAATGCCGACGCCTCCCATCGCGGCGGCAATCCCGGCTTCCTCCAGGTGCTTTCCCCGACCCGGCTGCGCTGGCCGGACTACCGCGGCAACTCCATGTTCATGACCCTCGGCAATATCGCCGCCGACCCGCGCTGCGGGCTGCTCGTCCTCGACTGGCGGACCGGGGTCACCCTGCAGCTCACCGGCACCGCCGAGATCACCTGGGAAGAGGCGGTTTTCACGCCCGGTGCGCAATGCGCCATCGACTTCACGCTCACCGAGGTCGTCGAGATCTCGGGAGCCACTCCCTTGCGCTGGGGCGAGCCCGAACTCTCCCCGGTCAACCCCTGACCCGGCATCCCGCCGTCAACTCGAAAGGTCTCATCATGCGTCCACCCCTGCCGCCCTTCGACCTCGAAGCCGCCAAGCTCAAGGTCCGCGCCGCCGAAAACGCTTGGAACACCCGCGATCCCGAGAAGGTCGCGCAGGCTTACACCGAGGATTCGGTGTGGCGCAACCGCGACGAATTCCTCACCGGCCACGCCGAGATCGTCGACTTCCTGAAGCGCAAGTGGGCCAAGGAGAACGGCTACGCGCTGCGCAAGGACCTGTGGACCTACACCGAGAACCGCATCGCCGTCCGCTTCCAGTACGAATGGCACGACGACAACGGCCAGTGGCACCGCAGCTACGGCAACGAACTCTGGGAATTCGCCCCCGACGGCCGCATGTCCCGCCGCGAGGCCAGCATCAACGACGTGCCCATCACGGAGGAGGAGCGCCGCATCTTCGGCCCCCGCACCCCCGAAGAGGACGACGCCGGGATTCCCCTGCGGTAGGAACAAGATCAGAGTTACACGGTGGAGCCGCGCCACGCCAGGTGCAGCAGGGAGGTGCCGCGCGGCGGGCGGAAGGAGCACAGGGCGGGGGCGTAGTGGCATTCGAAAGAGGCTATGCGGGTGGGGGATTGCCAGGTGTGGTCACCGTCGAAGGTGGAGTACCACAGCTCGTCGCCGCTGGCGGACTTCCAGGCCAGGTGCAAGCGGTCGGCGTGGGCGGCCAGGGTGGGCGCCTGATCGGTGTACGCGTCGACCGGGTTGGCGCGGGAGGTCCAGGTGACGGCATTGGTCGAGCTCCACAGGCGAATCCACTGGTCATTGTCGAGCAGGGCCTTGGTGCCGCGGTTGGCCAGGTACAAGGTGTTGCCGAGAACCGCCACTGCGGGGGTTTGCGAGGAGTCGATGCCGGGCAGGGCGGCCGGGGCGGTCCAGCCCGTGGCGGTGCGGATCGACAGGTAGATGTTCTGATTCGAGGTCAGGAGCGTGTCCGCACCGCGCCAGAACAGGTGCGGTACACCCTGGAACGAGACCAGGGCGGGCGCGCACGAGGTCTCCGCGCCGCCCAGCATCTGCTGGGATTCCCATTTGTGGCCGTCGCTCGAGGTCGACCACCAGATGTTCTGATCGCGGTCCGCGCCCTTCCACGCCAGGTACAGCGTCTGGTCGCCGAGGCCGGCCGCGGTCATGGCCGGATGCTCGGAGGTGCCGACATTCGGGATGTTCCACGGGCCGGTCCAGGTCTGGCCGTCGGCGGTGGAGGACAGCCAGATCGAATCGGTGCTGTCCTCGGCGCGCCAGGCCATGTGCAGGTTCTCCTGGAAGACCGCCAGCGCCGGGCCGCGCGGGGAGGTGGCACCGGGAACCGTTGCCTGGGTGGACCATTGGCCGGGTTGGGTGGTGGCGGAGGTCCAGAGCCGGGTATCGGGGCGGGGCAGCGGGGACATGGGATTCACCACGGCTTTCTGCGCGGGAACGTGGATCGGGAGAGGCGTACCGCACTGTGCGCCGATGGCTCGAGTGTAGTGCGGGCGCCTCCTCCCTCGATTGAAAACCGTTCTGGCAGAAGGTATTCCGATCAATCTGGGACTTGACGGTCGGTACGCTGTGGCATGCTGCGTCAGCCCACCGGCACGGGTTCGGCAGTCGGCTCCGGAATCCGCTCGTGGCTGCGGAAGAGGGTGAAGACCACTACGCCGCAGACGATTCCGACGGCACCGGCCGCCGCGACCGCCGAATCCAGGCCGGTCACGAAGTGCGACAGGGTCGGGCGGCCGTCACCGGCGGCGCTGCGGAACACCGTGCCCAGCACCGCGACACCCAGCGCGAGGCCCAACTGCCGGGCGGTGTTGACCGCTCCCGCCGCGGTGCCGCTCTGCTGCGGTGGGACCGCCGCCATGCCGACGGCCACCAGGGGCGGGGCCATCACGCCGACGCCCGCGCCGATCACCAGCAGGCCGGGAATCGAAGCGGTCCAGGAGGATCCGGCGTCGATGAGGGTCAGCAGGCCGCTGCCGACACCGATGGTGACCAGGCCGCCGCCGATCGACCAGCGCGGGGACAGGTCGTGCAGCTGGCGGCCGAAGACGCCCGAGACCAGAAAGGCGCTGATCGACATCGGGAGCAGCGACAGTCCGGCCCGCAGCGGCGACAGATGCAGTTGCTGCTGCAGCCACAGCGAGATCAGCGGGCTGGCCGCGAAGGCAGCGAAACTCATGCCGAGGGCGCCGATCAGGGTCGCGACCAGGCCGGTGTGGCGCAGCAGGGGCAGCGGGAGCATCGGTGCGGCACTGCGTGATTCGATGGCCAGGAACGCGATCAGCGCCACCGCACCGAGAATCAGGGTGGATACGGTGCGGGTGTCGGTCCAGCCGTGCTCGCCGCCGCGGATGATGCCGTAGGTGATCGCGGTCGCGGCGAGCGCGAAGGCGGCCATGCCCGGCAGGTCGATCTTGCGGTCGGCGCGGCGCGGGGACGGGCCGAAGGCGATGACGGTCAAGGGAATCGTGATCGCGGCGATGGGCAGGTTGACGAAGAAGATCCACCGCCACGACAGCAGATCGGTGAGCACGCCGCCGAGCACCACGCCGATACCGGCGGACGCGCCCGCCACCGCACCCCACGCGCCGAACGCGACGCCGCGATCGCGGCCGGTGTAGGTGGCGTGCAGCAGCGACAGGGTGGTGGCGAGCATGGCCGCGCCGCCGATGCCCTGCGCGGCCCGCGCCGCCACCAGCACCTCCGAGGATTGCGCGATGCCGCAGGCCAGGGAGGCGGCCGCGAACAGCACCAGGCCGACCAGGTAGGTGGGTTTCGCGCCGACCTTGTCCGCGATCGAACCCAGGACCAGCAGCAGGGCGGCCAGGGCGAGGGCGTAACCGTCTACGACCCACTGCAATCCGGACAGGCCGGTGCCGAGATCGACGGCGATGTCGGGCAGGGCGACATTCACGATGGTGACGTCTATGAGGAGCATGAGCGTGCCTAGGCAGGCGGCGAAGAGAGGGAGCCATTTCTTAAATCGACTCAGTCGCATGGGGGCCTCCGATAGTGCGAGCGATTTCGTCTCCCAGCATGGGAGAGGCGCTCGGATCCACCTAGCTGCTTGGTGCTCGGCGCTAGAATCCTCCTATGTTCGAGGAAGAGCTGGATGATTCCTCCGTTTTGGATGTGCTCGACAAGCAGATCGTGCACGGGCTGGTCACCGACGCGCGCATCCCGTTCGCGCGGCTGGGGGCGATCCTGGGGGTCTCCGAGCAGACCGTCGCGCGGCGGTATCGCTCGCTGCTGGGTCGGGGGATCATTCATGTTGCGGGACAGGTGAATACCGTGCCGCTGGGGCAACCGCGGTGGATGATGCGCATCACCTCCGAGCCCGCCAAGGTGGTGGCGCTGGCCGAATCCCTGGCCCGGGTACCGGAATTGAGCTGGGTGGCGCTGTTGACCACCGGGTTCGAGGTGATGTGCGCGGGCCGGACACGGTCGGTGGAACGACGGGATCAGTTGCTGCTGCGCATGATTCCGCGCGCGACGCCGGTGCTCGGGCTGAGTGTGTACGAGGTGATGCGGCAGTTCCCGTTCACCGAGGAATGGCCGCGCTACGGCCGGTTGCTGACGCCGGAGCAGCTGGCGGAACTCGGGCCGCGGCCGCCCATGTGGAATCCGGTGGGGCCCGAGGGGCCGGTCACGCTGTCCCGCGAGGACGAGGCGATGCTGGCGATTCTGGCGCGCGACGGCCGCGCGCCGTACGCGCAATTGGCGGCCGCCACCGGGTGGAGTCCGACACGGGTGGCACGGCGGATGAGCGAGTTGATCGATTCGGGGGTGCTGTACTTCGATCTCGACTTCGCCTTGGAGCTCATGGGTTACACCTGCCGGGCGCTGTTGTGGATGCGGGTGCAGCCGGCGCGGCTCGAGGCCGTGGGCATGGCGATCGCCCAGTATCCGGAGGTCGCGTATCTGGCCGCGATCACCGGGCCCGCGAATCTGACTGCCTCGGTGGTGTGTCGCGATACCGATCATCTCTACCGGTTCATCACCGAACGGCTGGGTGCGCTGCCGGGGATCAATGACATCGAGGTGTCCTCCGCGCTGCGGATCTTCAAGCAATCGCAGAGCCTGATCGACGCGCAGAAGATCGCGGTCGTGCCCTGACGGCCAGCGCGCTTGCCAAAGGTTTGCCACCAGGTCTTTCGCGTGTCGTTCCGCGCGTCGCTTGCATCGAACAGGTGTTCGTCTAAGCTCGTCGTCGGAACTTGTCGGTGCCTCCCTCTAACGTGGGCGCCAACCACAGCATGAGACACCCGTTGAGAAGGGGAACTGACGATGGCACCTCCCGCTTTCGATCGTGACAAGGCCCTCGATCTGGCGTTGGCGCAGATCGAGAAGAGCTTCGGCAAGGGCGCGCTGATGCGCCTGGGTGAGGAGGCGCGCCAGCCGATCTCGGTGATTCCCACCGGATCCATCGCGCTGGATGTCGCCCTCGGTATCGGCGGTCTGCCGCGCGGCCGCATCGTCGAGGTGTACGGCCCGGAATCCTCGGGTAAGACCACCGTCGCCCTGCACGCGGTCGCCAATGCCCAGGCCGCCGGCGGTGTCGCCGCCTTCATCGACGCCGAGCACGCGCTGGATCCGGAGTACGCCCGCAAGCTGGGTGTCGACACCGACGCGCTGCTGGTCTCCCAGCCGGACACCGGTGAGCAGGCGCTCGAAATCGCCGACATGCTGGTGCGTTCCGGCGCCATCGACATCATCGTCATCGACTCCGTCGCCGCCCTGGTGCCGCGCGCCGAGATCGAGGGCGAGATGGGTGACAGCCACGTCGGTCTGCAGGCCCGCCTGATGAGCCAGGCGCTGCGCAAGATGACCTCGGCCCTGAACAATTCGGGCACCACCGCCATCTTCATCAACCAGCTGCGCGAGAAGATCGGCGTCATGTTCGGCTCGCCGGAGACCACCACCGGTGGTAAGGCGCTGAAGTTCTACGCCTCGGTCCGCCTGGACGTCCGCCGCATCGAGACGCTGAAGGACGGCTCCGACGCGGTCGGTAACCGCACCCGCGTCAAGGTCGTCAAGAACAAGGTCTCCCCGCCGTTCAAGCAGGCCGAGTTCGACATCCTCTACGGCGTCGGCATCTCCAAGGAGGGCTCGATCATCGACATGGGTGTCGAGCACGGCTTCATCCGCAAGTCCGGCTCCTGGTACACCTACGAGGGCGACCAGCTCGGCCAGGGCAAGGAGAACGCCCGCAAGTTCCTCCTCGAGAACACCGACGTCCGCGACGAGATCGAGAAGAAGATCAAGGAAAAGCTCGGCATCGGCGCAGACGTCACCGCCGAAGAGGCCCCCGCCGACTTCTGATCGATGCCCCCACGGGATCCCGAAGGGCCCCGGCACGATTCGCCGGGGCCCACCCACCACCTCGACGCGGTAGAACGCCTCCGCCGCCAACTCGACGCCTCCGCGG
>NZ_BAAFGR010000263.1:0-7366 GCF_041154655.1 Nocardia sp. JMUB6875 | reverse complement strand
GCTATACGGCGCTGTCCTTCTGCTATCAGGTCGCCCCGATCCTGGCCGGATCACTGGCCCCGCTCATCGCCATCAGTCTGTTCGACCATTTCCACAGCTCGGTGCCGATCGAATGTGCCGGGGGCGGACCGGGTTTCGCACCGCGCAGGGGGTAGAAGTCGCCGGGGAGGGTGGTGCGTTCGCCCTCGCCCCACAGGGCGCGCAGCACGCCGATCGCCTCACGCAGGGCGGCCAGGGCCTGGCCGGGGGTGCGGCGCTCGCCGCCCATGGCCTCGATGGCGTCCCAGAACGCGCCCGCGCCCAGCCCGAGTTCCACCCGGCCGCCGCTGAGCAGGTCGAGGCTGGCGGCGCTGCGGGCCAGCACCGCGGGCGGGCGTAGCGGCAGGTTCGCGACCGCGGGCATGAGGGTCAGGTTGCGGGTGAAACCGGCCAGATAGGACAGCAGCGTCCAGGTGTCCAGGAAGGCGGCCTGATACGGATGATCCTGGACGGCCAGCACTTCCAGCCCGGCGTCGTCGGCCTGGCGGACCAGGCGCAGCAGCGGACGCCCGCGCGCCGCCTCGGGCGGAACGAAGATCCCGAACCTCAGCTCATGTCCGTAATCCGCCATAGCGAATATCAAGTTACTCCCGGACCGGGGGCGGCGGGGCAATCTCGTGTCGGCTCGGCGAGTCCGGTTGACCGTCCGCGTTTCAGATCGTGATCAACCGGCAATCCGATTCCATATTCGTTGCCGGGCAACGAATTACAATCGGAGACGGGCCGACCGCGGCCGCGGCACGGTCCTTTCGGCAGTCGGGCCGCACGCGGGGCGGCCGGGGTGAAGGGACGGGCGGGGTGCGGGTTCACAGCACGGTCGACGTGGCACACAAGCACCTGACGAAGGTGGATCCCTCGGCGCTGGCGCACGCGCGGAACCGCTTGGCGGAGACCGGATTCGCGCGCCTGGGCTTCCTGCTCCCGCACCGGGTCAAACGCATGCTGGCGGCCGAGGCGCTGGGCCTGCTCGACCACCACCGGCAGTGGGGCGAACTGCTGCCCGAAGGCGAGGGCGGCGCCCGCCAGCGGGTGGATCTCACCGAGCAGCAGGTGTCCGCGCACGCCGCCTGCATCCCGGGGGTGTACGACTGTGAAGCCTTGCGGCGCAACCTTTCCGTCATCGCCGCGGAACCGGTGCTGTCCCGCACCGACGAGCACCGCTACACCGTCAGCCGCCTGCACCACGACGACGCACCCGGCCAATGGCATTGGGACGACTACGCTTTCGCCCTGATCCTGGTGGTCGAGTGCCCGCCGCTGGCGGACGGCGGCTTCGTGCAGACGGTGGCACACACCCGCCGCGACTGGGATCACGCCGACGTCTACCGGACCTTGACGCGCAATCCGATTCAGTCCTGGGAACTGCATCCGGGCGATATGTACCTGCTGCGCACGGACACCACCCTGCATCGGGTGCATCCCTTCGTGAACGGACGCCGCACCACCGTCGCCATGAGTTTCACCGCCGTCCATGCTGCTGAAGGTTTGCTCACTCGGCGGGAGTGAGCTGAATCATATAGAGTGGTAACCTGATTCACCGTTAACGCATGCGGGGGGCAGCGTCGCCGCACCGTGCTTCCGCCCCGGGTCGTGCTGCCGGTATGCCGGTAGTTCCGCCCTCACGTTTCTCAGGCGACTCCCATGGATCTTCTCAATCCGCTCGACGCGATCTTCCTTGCGATCGAATCCCGCGAACACCCCATGCACGTGGGCGGTTTGCAGTTGTTCGAGCCACCCGCCGACGCGGGCCCCGAATACACCCACGAGCTGTTCGAGGCCATGGCCGCCCAGACCGAGGTGCGGACCCGCTTCCGCCGCAAGCCCTCACGCCTGCTCGGCGGCTTCTCCAGCCTCGCGTGGTCGCATGCCGACAACGTGGATCTCGGCTACCACCTGCGGCGATCCGCCCTGCCCAGCCCGGGCGGCCTGGACGATCTGCTCGACCTGACCGAACGCCTGCACGGCATCCTGCTGGACCGGCACCGCCCGCTGTGGGAGGGCCGGCTCATCGAGGGCCTGGCCGACGGGCGCTTCGCGGTCTACATGAAGATGCACCACGCCCTCATCGACGGCGTCTCGGCCATGCGGCTGCTGCAGCGCACCCTCACCGACGACCCGTTCGACACCCGGATGAACGTCCCGTGGGTCACCCCGCCGGCGCCGCGCGACGACACCGTCGAATCCGAAAGCCCTTGGGCCCAGCTGCGCAGGGCCGTGCCGCGCATGCTGCGCGCCACCGGTTCGATCGCCGCACCGTTGCGGGGCGCCCTCGACGGCCGGCTCACGCTGCCGATGACCGCGCCGCGCACCATGTTCAACACCTCCATCGGCGGGGCCCGGCGCATCGCGGTGCGGTCCTGGCCGCTGGAGCGGATCAATGCGGTGCGCGCGGCCACCGGGGCCACCGTCAATGACGTGGTGCTGGCCATGAGCGCGGCGGCCCTGCGCTCCTACCTGCTCGAACGCGACGCGCTGCCGGACGAGCCGCTGATCGCCATGGTGCCGGTCAATGTGCGCAGCGCCGCGGAATCCGATGTCTCCGAGGGCAATATGGTCGCGGCCTGCCTGGCGAACCTCGGGACGCATATCGCCGATCCGGCACAGCGGCTGGCACTCATCAGCGATTCCATGCGCGAGGCCAAGAAGGTGTTCACGCAATTGCCGAAGCTGGAGGCCATGGCATTGTCGGCGGCGCTGATGACGCCGCTCGGGGTGTCGCTGCTGCCGGGCTTCGAGGCGTTGCCGCGCATGCCGTTCAATCTGGTGATCTCGAATGTGCCGGGGCCGCGCAAGCCGGTCTACATGCAGGGTGCGCGGTTGGACGCCAATTACCCGCTCTCGATTCCGTTCGAATCGCAGGCCGTGAACATCACGGTGACCACCAATGGCGACAATCTCGACTTCGGACTCGTGGGCTGCCGCCGCACGGTGCCGGATCTGGATCGGATGATCGGCCATCTGGAGAACGGTCTGGCCGAACTGGAGCAGGCCACCGCCTGACGACTCATTAGGCTTGGCCCGTGGAGACATCGTGGGCCGAACTGCGCAAAGACTGCCTGATCCTCGAGGATGAGGCGGTTCTGGCGTTGAACAAGCCCGCCGGAATCTCCGTGACCGGCGAGCGCCACGACACCGACATGGTGGAAATGGCGGCGGCGCAGGGCGAGACGCTGTACCCGGTGCACCGCATCGACAAGGTGACCTCCGGCCTGGTCCTACTGGCCAAGGAGTTGCCCGCGCACGGCGTGCTGACCCGCCAGTTCAACAAGCGCACCGCGCGGAAGGCGTATCTGGCCGTCACCGCCTCCACCGGCCTGCCCGACCGCGGCGTCATCGACCTGCCGCTGAGCGTCGGCCGCAAGAACCGGGTGCGGATCGCCGCGCCCCGCGAGAGCATCCGGCGCGAGGGCGACACCTGGCTGGTCGACGCGCAGGACGTGCTCGCGGGCAAGAACTATCCGTCGGTCACCGAATTCGCCACCGTCGCCCGCACCGATACGCACACCGTGCTGGCGCTGCGCCCGATCACCGGGCGGCGGCATCAGATTCGCGTGCACCTGGCCTGGATCGGCCACCCCATCGTCGGCGATCCGCTCTTCGACAAGTCCGGCGCGTTCGCGCGCACCCATCTGCATTCGTGGCGTTTGACCCTGGATGCCCCCTGGCGTCCGAATGGTCTACTGGAACTCGAGGCAGAGCCCGGAGCGGATTTCTGGCAACCCGGCGCGGCGCCGCTCGTGGACGACCCGCGGCAACTGCTGAGCAGCGCAAGCGAACTCATGACCGGCGTCACGCGCGGCTCCCATTGATATTGGTTGGCTATATTGGGTGGCGGGTCTCACCGGCTCACATCGGAGCAGGTCAATTAGCCTGTTTCAGGTGACCGCGGTGCGGCGGCACGGCCGGGCGCGACGACGCGGCCCACGACAGAAAGCGAACGCCGATGGTTCTGCTGGCTCAGCTCAGTGACACCCATTTCAATATGGGCGCACGCAATGTCGAACGCGTCGAAAGGGTCATGGCGTTTCTCGCCGAGCTGCCGCAGCGACCGGATCTGATCCTCGTCACCGGCGATATCGCCGACGAGGGCGAGGTCGAGGAGTATCGGCAGGCGCGGGCGGCGCTGGTCGCCGACGTGCCCGTGCTGGTGCTGCCCGGCAATCACGACGATCGCGGCAATATGCGGCAGGTGCTGTTCGGTCGGGACCCGGGCTACGAACCCATCAACAATGTGCACCGCGGCGATGGCGTGACCGTGGTGCTGCTGGACTCCAGCATTCCCGGCAAGCCCGAGGGCCGCCTCGACGAGCAGACCTACGCGTTTCTCGAGGACGCGCTCGCCCAGACCGCCGCCGACGACACCGTGCTCATCGCCATGCACCATCCGCCGCTGCCGGTGCAGTCCACGGTGGTGGATCCGATCCGCCTCACCAATCCCGAACGGCTGGCCGAGATCGTGGCGGGCGACGCGCGCATCGCCGCCGTCCTCACCGGGCACGTGCACGCCGGGCTCATGACGCAGTTCGCGGGCAAGCCGCTGATCGTCGCGCCCAGCGTGTCCTCGACCATCGGATGCGAATGGGAAACGGCCGCACCGGGACACGTACCGATCGACTTCGCGCCGGACCCGTCGCTGGTGTTCCACTCGATCACCGACGCCGGGCTGCTGTCCATGTTCCGGCCCATCGGCATGGGCGGCTGGCTCAGCGAACCGGCGGACTGACCACCCCGCCACCGGCCACCGCGGTGCGCCGATAGACCGACGGGGTCGTGCCGGTCCAGCGCTTGAAGGCGTGGATGAACGTGGACGCCTCCGCGTAGCCCAGGCGGATCGCCACATCGCTGACCGACAGCGGTGTGGCGGTGAGCATTTCCTCCGCGAGCGCGCGGCGCACCTCGTCCAGCAGTTGCCGGTAGCTGGTGCCCGCGGCGTCCAGGTGGCGGCGCAAGGTGCGGGTGCTCATATTGAGATCCCTTGCCACGGAATCGATTCCGGGCGGCACCGCGAAACCGTCCAGCCCGCCGCGCGGGACCAGGCGGCCGCGCACCTCGGCCGCGATGCCGGTGCGGGCGCGGCGGCGCGAGACCAGGTCCCGGCATTGCGCCAGGCACATGGCCCAGGTGTGCTCGTTGGCCTGGGGCAGCGGCTGGTCCAGCATCGCCGGGTCCAGGGTGAAGGTGGTGTGCGGTTGATCGAAATGCGGCTGCAGGCCGTAGATTTCGGTGTAGAGGTCGAGGTTCGACGGGGCCGGGAAGTCGAAGTCGGCGCGCAGCAGGTCGACCGGATGGCCGAGCAGGTCCGACAGCACCTGGTGCATGGCCGTCACATCGCGTTCCACCAGGAAGCGGCGGACGTCGGCGGGCACCCGCTCGTCGTGGATGCGGGCCACGAACTCTCCCGGCTGCCAGCGGGCGGCCGGGATGCAGAAGGTGAAGCTCAGCTCCAGGTAGCGCAGTGCGAAGGAGATGGCCTCGCCGAGGGTGGGGCTGCTGACGCAGGCGAAGCCGAAGATGCCGAAGGTGGAGATCCGGTACCGCCGCCCCACCTCCAGGCCCAGGCTGGGCCGCGTATGCAACTCGCGCACCAGATTCCGGATCACCGCCAGCTCGGTGTGCGCGTCGATCTGCGCGTCCGGGTCCGCCAGCTGCTTCTCGGTGAGACCGCTGCCCTGCAGCATGCGCGCCATCGGCACCCCGTGCTCGCGCGCGAAACCCACCATGAGCGCGACACTCGCCACGCCGCGTGGGAAGTCCCAATCCCGGATCCCCGCCTCCTGCACCGTGCTCATCACCCGATTATGGCCGAAATTCTCGATCAGGTCGCCCACTAAATCGGATGTCCGCTCCTACAGTGAGAAGGGACGTTCAATGTGAGGAGCACCACAATGCCGTCGGTCATCATCATCGGTGCGGGATTCGGCGGGCTCGCCATGGCGATCGAGTTGCAGCGCAATGGCTTCCACGAGTTCACCATCCTGGAGAAGGCCGCCGACCTGGGCGGAGTGTGGCGGGAGAACACCTATCCGGGGGCGGCCTGCGATGTGCCGTCACCGCTGTACTCCTTCGCGCACGAGCCCAAACCGAAGTGGCGGCAGCGGTATTCGCTGCGCGAGGACATCTGGGATTACATGCGCGGAGTCGCGCGGCGCCACGACCTGTTCGACGACATCGTGTTCGGGGCGGAGGTGACCGAGGCGGAATTCGACGAGTCGACCGGGCAATGGACGGTGCTGACCGCGGACGGCGTGGCACGCACCGCCGACATTCTGGTGTCCGCGGTCGGGCAGTTGTCCCGTCCGGCCATGCCGCCGATTCCCGGCATCGAGCGCTTCGCGGGGGAATCGTTCCATTCGGCGCTGTGGGATCACGAGGTGAAGCTGGACGGAAAACGGGTGGCCTGCATCGGCACCGGGGCCAGCGCCATCCAGTACGTGCCCGAGATCCAGCCGAAGGTGGCCGCGCTGACCGTCTTCCAGCGCACCGCGCCGTGGGTGCTGCCCAAATTCGACACCGATTACAAGCCGGTGCATCAGCGGATTCTCGTCGAGATTCCGGGAATGCCGGTGGCGGAACGGTTCTCGTGGTGGATCATCGCCGAATTCGTGGCGCTGGGGCTGGTGGAATTCCCGGGCATCGTGCGCATGGTCTCGCGAATCGCCGAGAACCATCTCGAGGAGCAGGTCCCCGATCCGGTGCTGCGCGCCAAACTCACCCCCGACTATCCCATCGGCTGCAAGCGCGGCCTGTTCTCCAACGACTTCTATCCCGCCCTGTGCGAACCCAATGTCGAGGTCGAGACCACGGCCATCACCGAGATCGTCCCCGAGGGCATCCGCACCGCCGACGGCGTCCTGCATCCCGCCGACGTCATCATCTACGGCACCGGATTCAAGGGCACGGAATTCCTGTGGCCCATGAAGATTCGCGGCCGCGGCGGCCGCAACCTCGCCGACGTGTGGGACGGCGGCGCCCACGCCTACCTCGGCATCACGGTCCCCGAATTCCCCAATATGTTCATGCTCTACGGCCCCAACACCAACCTGGGCGTCGGCTCCATCATCTACATGCTCGAATCCCAGGCCCGCTACATCCGCCACGCCACCCAACTCCTAGCCGAACGCCCCGGCCGGTATCTGGAGGTCCGCCCCGACGCCGAACAGGCCTTCAACGAGTCCCTCCAATCCCGACTCGCCCGAACCCCCTGGAACTTCTGCACCAGCTGGTACCGCACCCCCTCCGGCCGCATCACCAACAACTGGCCCGGCACCACCCGCAGCTACCGCCGCCGCACCCGCAAACTCCACCTCCCGGACTACACCTTCACCCC
>NZ_BAAFGR010000262.1:0-7441 GCF_041154655.1 Nocardia sp. JMUB6875 | reverse complement strand
GACGGCGCCCATGAGGACGGCGGCGAGGGTGGAGACGTCGGTGTCGCGGCGCATGGGTTGGTAGCCCTCGACGGCGGCGAAGAGGACCAGGCCCAGGGACCAGAGGTCCGACGCCGGGTTGCCCTCGTGGCCCTGGAGGCGTTCGGGGGCGACGTAGGGCAGGGAGCCGACAACGCTGCCGGTGGAGGTGAGGCCGGTCAGGTCGTTGACGGCGGCGATGCCGAAGTCGGTGAGGACGGGGGATCCGTCGGTGCGCAGCAGCACATTCGGGGGTTTCACGTCGCGGTGCAGGACACCGACCGCGTGGGCGGCGCGCAGTCCGGCCAGGATTCCGCGGCCGATCCAGGCGGCCTGCGCGGGCGGCATCGGTCCGTCGGCCATGCGGTCGGCGAGCGAGCCGCCCGCGACCAGTTCCATGACGATCCACGGATGCTGCTCGGCGGGCGTGTCCACGATGTGGTGGATGGCCACCACGTTCGGGTGGGTGATGCGGGCCAAGGCGCGGGCCTCGCGCAGCACGCGCTCGCGCTGTACTTCCGCGTTGCTGCCCTCGTCGCCTTGGGCGCGCACCTCTTTCAACGCCACTTCGCGATGCAGCGCGATGTCGTAGGCGCGCCACACCGTGCCCATACCGCCGCTACCGAGGGGCTCGATCAACTCGAAACGCCCGTCGACCATTGCCCGCCCGGAACTCACGGTGTGCAGCTTAAGGTCGCCGCCCCCGCCACGCGAGATCTCGTACCGGACGGTCCGATCCAACCCGCCCCGTGGTCTTTTCCAACCTGATCAAATGCCGTCAACAGCGCGGGACACGGCCGTAAAGAAACCGTCAGGATCGATCATCCGCCCTGTACAGCAGGTATGAAGTGGAGTGCCACGCAACCGTGAGAATGTAAGGAGAAGCCGTGCCGCACATCGCCGTCACCCTGATGGTGATCCTCGGGTTCCTCGCCTGCGCACTGACGCTGCGCGCCCTGGCCGCCGCCGGAGACAAAAGCGTTCCCGTCCGCACGGCGCAGCAGGGCATCCGCGCACCTCGCGCGATGATGGACGAGTGAAACGCGGCCAACTACGCATCTACCTCGGCGCTGCCCCCGGTGTGGGCAAGACCTATTCGATGCTGTCCGAGGCGCAGCGCCGGATCGAACGCGGCCGCGACGTGGTCGCGGCGGTCGTCGAGACGCACGGCCGCTCCAAGACCGCCGAGATGCTCGGCGGCATCGAGCGCATCCCGCCCAAAATGGTCGAGTACCGCGGGACCACGATGCCCGAACTCGATACCGAGGCCGTGCTGCGGCGTCGACCGGCCGTGGTGCTGGTCGACGAACTCGCGCACACCAACGTGCCGGGCAGCAAGAACGAGAAGCGCTGGCAGGACGTGCAGGAACTGCTGGACGCGGGCATCGACGTGGTGTCCACGGTGAACGTGCAGCACCTCGAGAGCCTCAACGACGTGGTCGAGCAGATCACCGGCATCGTGCAGCGGGAAACCGTGCCGGACTGGGTGGTTCGCTCCGCGGATCAGGTGGAGCTGGTCGACATCACGCCGGAAGCCTTGCGCCGCAGGATGTCCCACGGCAATGTCTACGCCGCCGAGAAGGTCGACGCCGCCCTGCGCAACTACTTCCGCCCCGGCAACCTGACCGCGCTGCGCGAACTCGCGTTGCTGTGGCTGGCCGATCAGGTGGACGCCGCCCTCGCCAAATACCGTGCGGACCACAAGATCACCAAGACCTGGGAGGCCCGCGAACGGGTCGTGGTGGCGGTGACCGGCGGCCCGGAATCCGAGACCATCGTGCGCCGCGCCAGCCGCATCGCCGCCAAGTCCAGCGCCGAGCTGATCGTGCTGCACATCGTGCGCGGTGACGGCCTGGCCGGGGTGTCCTCGC
Source organism: Nocardia sp. JMUB6875 (assembly GCF_041154655.1). NCBI lineage: Bacteria > Bacillati > Actinomycetota > Actinomycetes > Mycobacteriales > Nocardiaceae > Nocardia > Nocardia sp. JMUB6875. Next base: position 5,552 of record NZ_BAAFGR010000262.1, on the reverse strand, counting down.
AGCGCCTGGCCCGGCTGCGCGACCTGGCCACCAGCCTCGACGCCAGCCTGCACACCGTCACCGGCGAGGACGTGCCCTCGGCGCTGCTGGATTTCGCGCGCCAGGTCAATGCCACCCAGCTGGTGCTGGGCACCTCCCGGCGCTCCCGCTGGGCCCGCATGCTCGACGAGGGCATCGGCGCGGCCGTGGTGCAGGAGTCCGGCAAGATCGACGTGCACATGGTGACCCACGAGGCATCCAATACCGGCAGCGGATTCCGGTGGTCCTCGCTGACCCGCGGCGAGCGCAAGATCGGCTCGTGGGCGGCGGCGCTGCTGGTGCCGTCGCTGATCTGCGCGATCAACTACTTCTGGCTCGACAATCTGCTGGATCTCAGCGGTGAGAGCGCGCTGTTCTTCATCGGCGTCATCGCGGTGTCGCTGCTGGGCGGCGTCGCCCCGGCGGCGCTGTCGGCGATTCTGTCGGGCATCCTGCTGAACTGGTTCTTCACCGAACCGCGCTACAGCCTGACCATCGACCAGCTCGACAATTTCCTCACCATCGTGGTGCTGCTGATCGTGGCCGTCGCGGTCGCGGCGCTGGTGGACGTGGCGGCCAAGCGAACCCGGGAGGCGCGCAAGGCTTCCCGGCAGGCCGAACTGCTCGCCCTGTTCGCGGGCTCGGTGCTGCACGGCGCGGATCTGCAGGATCTGCTCGAGCGCGCCCGCGAGACCTGGGGTCAGGAGGCGGTCAGCCTGATCGCCGACGGCGAGGTGATCGCCTCGGCGGGCGAGAACCCGCCGTCCAAGGTCGACGATTCGCTCACCGCATTGGAGGCAGGCGATGACATGCACTGGCTGCTGCTGCGCGGGCGTCCGGTGACCTCCGGAGACCGCCTGGTGCTGGGCGCGGTCGCGAATCAGGCCGCGGGACTGGTGCATCAGACCCAGCTGCAGGAGGAGGCCAGCGCCGCGCAGGCGGTCATGGAGGCCGACAAGCTGCGCCGCGCCCTGCTGTCCGCGGTCAGCCACGACCTGCGCACCCCGCTGGCCGCCGCCAAGGCCGCCGCGTCGAGCCTGCGCAGCGACGATGTCGAGTTCTCCCCCGAGGACACCGCCGAATTGCTGGAGACCATCGAGGAATCCGTGGATCAGCTGACCGCGCTGGTCGGCAATCTGCTGGACTCCTCGCGGCTGGCGGTCGGGGTGATCAAGCCGCAGATGCGCAAGGTGTACCTGGACGAGGTGGTGCACCACGCGCTCATGGGCATGGGCACCCGCGGCATGCGCCGCACCACCATGGACCGGGTGAAGGTGGATGTCGACGCCGTCTCGGTGTGCTCGGATCCCGGTCTGCTGGAACGGGTCCTGGCCAATCTCATCGACAACGCGGTGCGCTACTCGCCGCGGGATTCAGTGGTTCGGGTGGCCGCCGAGCAGGTCGGCGAGCGGGTGGCGATTACCGTGGTCGACACGGGTCCGGGCGTCCCCTCGGGCCAGGAGGATCAGCTGTTCGAGCCGTTCCAGCGGCTCGGAGATCGTGACAATTCCACCGGCGTGGGACTGGGGTTGTCGGTCGTACGCGGTTTTGTGGACGCGCTGGGCGGCACCGTGCACGCGGAGCCCACCCCCGGCGGCGGCCTGACCATGGTGATCGATCTGCCCGCGGGCGACGACCCCGCGGGCACGGAAGAGGAGAACGGGTGACGAACGCGGCGGCAGCGCCGACCAAAGTGCTTGTGGTCGATGACGAACCACAGATCCTGCGCGCCCTGCGCATCAATCTGTCGGTCCGCGGATACGAGGTGACCACCGCGGCCAATGGCGGCGCTGCCCTGCGCGCGGCCGCCGAGAAGCATCCCGACGTCATCATTCTCGACCTCGGCCTGCCCGATATGGACGGCATCGAGGTGCTGGCCGGCCTGCGCGGCTGGTCCACCGCCCCGGTCATCGTGCTGTCCGCCCGCACCGACTCCTCCGACAAGGTGGAGGCCCTCGACGCCGGCGCCGACGACTACGTCACCAAACCCTTCGGCATGGACGAGCTGCTGGCCCGCCTGCGCGCCGCCGCCCGCCGCTCCGCCAATACCGCCGACACCGCCGAACCGGTCATCGAAACCGCCTCCTTCACAGTCGATCTCGCCGCGAAGAAGGTCATCCGCCACGGCCACGACGTCCACCTGACCCCCACCGAATGGGGCGTCCTGGAAATGCTGGTCCGCAACCAGGGCAAACTGGTCGGCCGCCGCGAACTCCTCCGCGAGGTCTGGGGCCCGTCCTACGCCACCGAAACCCACTACCTGCGTGTGTATCTCGCCCAACTACGCCGCAAACTCGAGGACGACCCCTCCCAGCCCAAGCACCTGCTCACCGAGGCCGGCATGGGCTACCGCTTCCAGTCGTAATCCCCCGCCCAGGCAAAGAAGATCAGGGAGCTCTCACCGCGCGGAATCGGACAGAATTCCACGCTGAGAGCTCCCTGATCTTGGTAGGACCCTTTGGCTCGGCAGGGTCGCCGTGGGTTCGGATTCACGGCGTCGAGTTTGTGGGGGTCCGAGGCAACGCGGGTGGTGCGGTGGATCACGGAAAGGGTCGCGGGTGGGGGTAACGGCCCGGCGTCGGGCCGGTGATCAGCGCCCGAACATTCGGAGGGGAAGGGATTTGAGGCCGTTGTTCAGGTTCGAGCGGATGCGGCGGGAGTCGCCGGTCTGCTCGATCTTCGGGAAGCGGGTCAGCAGCTCCTCGAAGAACACGCGACCCTCGAGTCGCGCCAGGTGCACACCGAGGCAGAAGTGCTGTGCGAGGCCGAAGGACAAGTGGGGGTTGGGGTTTCGGCGGATGTCGAAGCGCTGGGCGTCGGCGAAGACGTCCTCGTCGCGGTTGGCGGAGGTGTACCACATCGCCACCTTGTCGCCCGCCTTGATGGGGACGCCGCGGATCTCGGTGTCGGCGGTGGCGGTGCGGCGGAAGTAGTGCAGCGGGTTGGCGTAGCGCAGGATCTCCTCCACCGCACCGGGAATCAGGGCCGGGTTCTCGCGCAGGGCGGCCAGCTGGTCCGGGTGCCGCAGCAGCAGTTCCAGGCCCGAGGACAGCATGGTCTTGGTGGTGTCGTTGCCCGCGGTCACCAGCTGGGTGAAGAAACTGCCGAACTCCAAGTCCGACATGGGTTTTCCACCGAACGCGCCCGCCAGGATCAGCGAGGTGATGTCCTCGCGTGGCGGGGCCGCGCGCCGGGCCATGGAGAACTGGATGGCATAGATGGCCATATTGGTGAGTTCGGCGGTGACGTCGAAATCGCCGACCAGCTCCGGATCCTGCTGGCTCACCGACTGTTCGGCCCAGCGCCGGATGCTCGGCCAGTCCTCGGCCGGAATGCCGAACATGCCGCCGATCACCTGGCTGGGCAGCACGCCCGCCACCTCGTGGACGAATTCCACCTCGCCGTCGACGCTGTCGAGCAGCGCGCGGGTCAGCCCCCGGATGGTGTCCTCCAGTTCGCCGATCACCCGGGCCTTGAAATGCTCGGCCAGCGGCCGCCGGTAATCGGTGTGCCGCGGCGGATCCATCATGAGCAGCATGTTGCGGGTCTGCTCGAGCCGTTCGGGCGGCTGATTCTCCAGGATCACGCCCTGCTGCTCGGCCGAGAAGAGTTGCGGATTGCGTGCCACGTGAGCCACATCGGCGTGCTTGAGGACCGCCCAGTACCCCGGCTCCCCCGGCATCTCCTGCCAGTGCACGGGATCGGTGCGCCGCAGCTCGGCGAAGATCTCGTGGATCGGCCCCGCCACGTAGAGATCGGGATCGTAGATGTCGGTCACCGCGCCCACGGTTCACCTCGGTATTCACTTGCGGGTCTGCGTCTTTCATTTTGGACGCTAATCGGGTAAGCGGCCCTTGAAAACCCGCTACTGACAAACATCCCAGTCAGTGGACACGATGTCAGCGAGTTCGCGGGGACCCCCGTCCCCCGCACGCAGGGTGATGAACCACCATGGAGGCCATGCCGATTGCCGCGATCGTGTTCGACATGGACGGTGTGCTCATCGATACCGAGCCCATCTGGGAGGAGGTGCGGCGCGAGTACATCGCCGAGCTGGACGGGCGGTGGCTGCCCGACACTCAGGATCGGTTCATGGGGATGAGCACCGCCGAATGGTCGGAGTACACCAGCAAGGATCTGCTCGGCGGCCGCCGCACGCCCGACGAGGTGGCCGAGGATGTGATCTCGCGCATGGCCGCTCGCTACGCCGAGCACCTGCCGCTCATGCCCGATGCCGTGGACACCGTGCGCCGGTTGTCGGCCGATTACACGCTGGGGCTCGCGAGTTCCTCGCCGCGGCGGCTCATCGACGTGGTCCTGGACCACATGGGAGTCACCCAACTGTTCGCCGCCACGGTCTCGACCGAGGAGGTGGAGCGCGGCAAGCCCGCACCCGACGGGTATCTCGAGGCGGCCGCGCGGCTCGGCATCGACCCGGGACTGTGTGTGGCTATCGAGGATTCCAGCAATGGCCTGCGCGCCGCGCACGCCGCGGGGATGACGGTCATGGCCGTGCCGCATCCGAAGTACCCGCCCGCCGCCGACGCCATCGCGCTGGCCTCGGCCGTAGCCGACAGCCTGAAGGACGTCACACCGGAGCTGGTGGCGGAATTCCGCTGACGGCCTCGACGTTCCGAATCGAGCGGCAACCAGATGGTTGTCCCGGGTGACTCAATGGGAGGATCTTCCTATGTCCGAACAGACCGCCGCACCGCAGACCGCTACCGTAGACCCGGCCGCCGAGCCGGTCGAGCTGTGGGCCGAACGCACCGGCACCCGCGCCTACACCGGCCGCAACAACCGCGGCGGCGAGGTATTGATCGCCTCCGCTGGCGTGCCGGGCGCGTTCACGCCGGGTGAGCTGCTCAAGATCGCGCTCGCGGGCTGCACCGGGCTCAGCGCCGACTTCACCCTCTCGCGCCGCCTCGGCGACAGCTTCGACGCCACCGTGCGCGTCTCCGGCGACGCCGACCGCGAGAACGAGGTGTACCCGGAGCTCGCCGAGTCCTTCGAACTCGACCTCAGCGAGCTCGAACCCGAAGCGCGCGAGCGCCTGATCGTCGCCGCGCAGCGCGCCGTCGACAAGGTGTGCACGGTCGGCCGCACCCTCAAGGCCGGGACCACCGTCAACCTGACCTTCCGAATCGACGAATGAGTTCGGAGACGGTTCGGCTCAGCGCCTGGGTGCACGGCTTCGTCCAGGGTGTCGGGTTCCGCTGGTGGACCCGATCGCGCGCCCTGGAGCTGGGCCTGACCGGCTACGCCCGCAATCATCGCGACGGCCGCGTGCACGTCGTCGCCGAAGGACCCCGCGATCGCTGCGAAACGCTCCTCGACCTGCTACGTTCCGGTACTACACCGGGCCGGGTAAACCTGGTGGTGGAAGACTGGAACACCGCCCAGGGCGGCATGTCAGGATTCGAAGAACGCTAGCGAGCGGCAAGCCCACGGAGTCGACCAATGCCCAGTGACCGCCCCGGTGGCCCGGACAACACCCCGGACCGCAACTCCCCCGACCCCGCACACCCCTCCGA
>NZ_BAAFGR010000261.1:0-7498 GCF_041154655.1 Nocardia sp. JMUB6875 | reverse complement strand
GGCCCCACCCCACCCGCGGCCGATGACCTGACCACCCTCTACGAAGACCAGGTCATCTTCCTGATCGGCGGCCTGGACCGCCTCCTCGGCACGCCTTGATCGAACCCTCAAGAGGGCCAGGTGAATTCGGGGTCGGTCAGGTAGTCCTGGCGGCGGGCGTCCAGGGCCATGGTGACCATTTCGCGGGCGCCGGGGCCGATGATGCGACGCAGGGGCGGGTTCGGTAGATCGACGAGTTGCAGGAGTTCGGCCGCACCGATCTCGGGGGCGGGTTCGGTCCACTGCTGGTCGCCGTCGGTGGGCGCGGGTGGCGCGGAGGGGTCCGGGTAGGTCGGCATGCCCAGGATGGCTTGGCGGGTGCCGTCGTAGGCGGCCAAGGGCTCGGACGGGAATCGCATGCTGGAGCCGGCCCAGTCGGTGTCGAAGCCGCCCAGCTGGGCGATGCTGACGTGGATTCCGAACGGGCGCAGCTCATCGGCGAGCGAGGCGCTGAATCCTTCCAGCGCCCACTTGCTCGCGTTGTACATCCCGAACAGCGGCAACGAACCCACGGCGCCGACGGTCGAGATCTGCACGATGTGTCCCGAACCCTGTTTACGCAGGTGTGGCACGGCTGCCTGCGAAACCCAGAGCGCGCCATAGAAATTGGTGTCCATCTGGGTGCGGATGGCGGCCTCGTCCAGCTCCTCGAGCGCACCGACGAGACCGAATCCGGCATTGTTGACGATCACGTCGATGGCGCCCGACTGCTCGAAAGCCTGGTTCACGACGGCGATTACGCGCTCACGGTCGCGAACATCCAACGGCAGCACGGTAAGCCGATCCTGTGCGAGGTCGGCCAGGCCGCGCGGGTCGCGTGCGGTCGCGACGACGCGGTCTCCGCGTTCGAGGGCCGCACGGGTGAACGCGCGGCCCATGCCGCGGTTGGCGCCGGTGATGAACCATGTCCGGGTCAAATCTCGATCCTTCCCTGACGAGACAACACGTTTGTCTCGATACAAACATTCATACCGCGCCGCTGCCCTGGGCCGGAGAAGGGGGACCCTTGACTTTCCTACCGGGAAAGTGGAGTCTTACTTTCCAGGAAGGAAAGTGAAGCTGTCAGCGAAACAGGAGGTCTCGACATGGGAATCTTCCGGAAGACCAAGCGCGATCCCGACGACACGAACAAGGAGCAGGCCCCGGAGCCGACTCGATCCGAAGAGGAGGCCAAGCGGCGGCGCAGGCGGCGTCGCCTTCTCGGCGGGGCGTACACCGGAGGCTGGGGTGGAAGCTGATCCGGGACTGGCGCATCGGCTAGTTGCGAGGCAGGCAGGTCACCGCGGCTGTTGTTCCACGATGGACGCCCAGTCGTCCGCGCCGTGGCCTGCGTCGATGGTCCGATCGAAGACGCCTCGCAACAGCTGACCGATCGGGAGGGGGATGTTGTGATCCGCGGCCACTTGGAGGGCGAGGTGGAGGTCCTTGCGGCCCAGGAGTGTGGTGAATCCCGCTGGCTGGTAACGCCGTTCGGCGATCATCGAGCCGTAGCCGGTGTAGACGGGGCCCGGGAAGAGGGTCGAAGTCAGCAGTTCGACGAATTGTCCCGAGTCGATATCCGCGCCTTCCACGACACTGACGGCCTCACCCAATGACTGGATCGCACAGGCGATCAGGTAGTTGCCGAGGATCTTCACGATATTGGCCTGCTCCAGGCGTTCACCGAGTCGCCATGTGCGCGAACCGATCACGTCGAAGAACAGCTGCACACGCTCGATCAGAGAAGGGTCACCGGCGGCGAGGATATTGAGCGCTCCGGCTTCGGCGACCGGAACGCGGCCGAACACCGGGGCCGCGATGTATCCGACACCGTGCTCGGCATGCACCGCGGCCGCCCGGCGCGCCAGGTCAGCGCTGACCGTTGCGAGATTCACGTGCACCGTCCCGCTCGCAGCTCGAGCGAGAACGCCGGAGTCGATGAACGTCTCGGCGACAGCCCGGTCGTCGGACAGGATCGAGAAGACCACCGGCACGTCCATGGCCTCCGCGACCGAGGCGGCGCGGCGGGCGCCCGCCGCGACAAGCTCGTCCGCGGGCCCATCGGAACGATTCCACACCACGACGTCGTGACCGGCCTTCAAGAGGTTGTGCGCGATGGGCTTTCCCATAGCCCCCAGACCGATGACCGCGATGCTGCTCATGGTGCGCACCCTTCTCTTGAACCGGCTAAGACGGTTCACAGGATGCCATAGCGCTACCATCATGTCGAACCGTCTAAGACGGTTCGTGAAGCTGCTACCGCTCACCCCTGGAGGCTGGAATGACCGAGGACGCACGTCAGGTGTTCCGAATGGACAACGAGGTCCTGGCCTTCCGCTTCACCGCCACCCTCAGCGACCGCGCAAGCACAGCACCGCGAGAACGCCTGAACTCCCCCGCGCGGCTCCGGCTATGGCTGCGGGCAACGGAATTCGACGTCCCATCCGTGTCATCAACCGACCTGAACTCCGCCATCGACCTACGCGAGGCCATCTACCGAATCGGCGCGGCGATAGCCGCGGATCGAAAGCCGATCTCCAGGGACATCCACACCCTCAACGCGTTCGCCGCCGCCGGACACGCGAAAGCCGCACTGCACCAAGACCACTCACAATGGCACCTGACGAAATCAGCCGCCGTCAGAGACGCCCTGGGCGTCCTCGCCACCACCGCCATCCACACCCTCGGCGGACCCGACCGCCCCCGCATCAAAACCTGCGAAGGCCCCGGCTGCGCCGGCCTCTTCCTCGACACCAGCCGCGGCGCCAACCGCCGCTGGTGCTCCATGAACACCTGCGGCAACAAGGTCAAGAAGTCCCGCGCGCGAGCATGATCTCGGCCGTTGCGGTGTCGGCGGGAAAGTACGACTCGACCGCCAGTTCGGCGACGGTCACATCGGTCGGGTGGGAGAAGGTCGTGAGCGTGGAGATGAAGGCGAGATCGTGTCCCTCGACCCGGATGCGCACCGGAACGGCGACGCTTTCTCCCGGGTCGGTCTCGGCCTCGCCACCGGGGTAACCGCGAATTTCGTCGTGAAGCTCGGTCAGCGCCGGATTCGCGGTGCGTGCCGCCTGCCGACTCAGATTCGCGATCACTCGGGCGCGCAGCTCCGGCAGGTTCGCGATCGCCGGGGCGAGCCCGTCGGGATGGAGAGCCAGCCGCATCAGATTGATCGGCGGATTCAGCAGATGCGGCGCCGCACCGGACCCGAGCCAGACCGCTGCGGGATTCGCGTTGATCAGGTTCCACTCGCCGTCGAGGACCATCGCCGGAAACGGCTCGTGCGCGGCGAGAATTCGATCGAGGGCCTGGCGTACCGGATCGAGGGCCGGCGCGACCAGCTCACGCTCGGGGAACCACGGGGCGAATCCGGCGGCGAGGAGCATGTCGTTGCGGACGCGCAACGGCACCTCGAGGCGCTCGGCCAGATGCAATACCATCGACCGGCTCGGCGTGGCTTTGCCCGTCTCTATGCAGCTCAGGTACCGCGTCGAAACCGCTGCCCGCAGGGATAACTCGAGTTGCGACAAGCTCCGACGGTGCCGCCACTGCCGCAACAGTGCGCCGAGGGTGTCGCCCATGTTCGCCGATCGTACCGGCGCGGTTCGTGCTGTCCATGACCCGACAGGTCATGGACGCGCCCCGCGGCGCCTGGCACCGTCGCAAGCAGGCACCAATCAGGGAGGCGACGAAATGCTCGGTCCGCGACAGTATCTCGAACTTGCACAAGGCACGATCGGCTACCGCGAGACCGGTCGCGGTGATCCCGTCGTCTTCGTCCACGGGGTCTGCTGCAACAGCTCGGCTTGGCGCGGCGTCGCACCGGCACTCGCCGACAACTGGCGTTGCATCACACCGGATTTCCCGCTCGGTTCGCACTCGCCGGCGGTTCCGGACGCCGACCTCAGCCTCCCCGGGCAAGCCGAGATCGTTGTCGGCGTGCTCGATGCGCTCGGACTCGACCGCGCGGTCATTGTCGGCAACGGATACGGCGGCGACATCGCACAACTCGTCGCCGCCCGGCATCCCGACCGCGTCGCGGCGCTCGTGCTCGTCGGGCCGAACGTCGACCGTTCCTACCACTGGACGGCGAAAGCAGTGGTCACCATGGCCAAGCTGCCCGGCGCCGAGGCGTCGACGCGCATGCTGCTACCGCGTCGAACCTTCCAGCGCCTCCCCATCATCTACGGCTGGGTGACGAAGCGCCCGATCCCCGACGCGATCATGGCCGAGTACGTCGGGCCGGCTGTCCAGGACCGCGCAGTCCGCCGTGACCTGATCCGATTCCTGCGTGGCGTGACACCGGAATATCTTGCTCGGGCATCAGCGCAAGTGCGCCGGTTCGAGCGCCCCGTGCTGGTCGTGTCGCCCGACGAGGACAAGGTCTTCCCTCGCGACGCCGCGCGGCAACTCGCCGCCGACCTGCCGCAGGGCCAGTTCGCGACAATCGCCGACTCGTTCGCGTGGGCGCCCGAAGATCAGCCCGCCGAACTCGCACAGCTCCTCCTCGAGTTCCTGCCCACAGCGTCCGCGGTCTCCGGACACTGACGGAGATCGACTGCGCCACAGGATGTCCGCTGCCGATTACTCGATGCTGTTTCCACGCTCGGCCCGGGCGTCCAGCCGCAGCCGGGCCAGCATGCGGGCATGGGCGTGATCGGGATGTCCGAGGGTTTCCAGCACCACGCGCCGGGAGTCGGCCAGCACGCCCAGCACGGTCTGCCTGCGCAGGTCGGGGAATTCCCGGCCGAGGTCGGTCGCGGCGGATCGGAGTTCGGTGAGAAGGTCTGCGGCGGAACGGGAACCGGTGGGGGTGAGCACATCGGTGAGGTCCTGGACATGATGCAGGACCGCCACGGTGGCGCCATCGAATCGGATCGCGGTGTTCACCGGCGCCCAGATCTTGTAGCGGAACGCGCCGCGCTCGTGCGGCTTCGGCACGTCGTAGCGCTGCACGCCCATCCAGTCCGAGGTGCCGCGGCTGAACACCGATTCCAGCGACCAGGACAGGTTCTCCACCCCGTCGGCCGTGGCATCGGCTGGATTGTCGGGAAACGCGTCGAACATGCGCTCGCCGACCAGTTTCGGCTGTGCGGTCACCTGCTCGTAAGCCCGATTGACCGCCCGGATCCGGAAGTCGGTGTCCAACAGCAGATACGGCTTGTGCCGGTGCTGAAACCAGGCCGCGCCATTGACCGCCTCGGTCATCTCCGCCGTCAGCCTGGCCACCTCCCGGCGAGCGGTCCCGGGGCGATACTCCAAAATCCCCTCGTATCCGACCGGTGTGTTGCGGGAGTAGTGCACGAAATATCGATCGAGACGAGCCAGCACTTCCGACGTGGCTTCCCGCGCGAAAGCCACCCGTGTCAGCACCTCCTCGAGGTGCCCCCGAGCGGACTCGCTGACCACCCGAGCCCGAGCGGCCTCGGACTTGGCGTGAGCCAAAATGCCCCGCACCCGAACGAGATCAAACGACACCCGAGGATCCTCCCATCCACCGTTGCCGCCAGTATGCCCCACCCCGCCTACCCCGACGACCCTCACATGACGGCCCCTGCGCCAACCCAATGAAACATTGGCATTTCACAGCAAGGCTTCGGCGGTACGTTCAGAACCCGAAGCCCGCAATTCCGAAATGGATCCCCTCATCCGGTGGGGACAGTTCGGCAAGCCGCCGACGGGTGCCGTTCACGAAAGGTATCGCACCATGCGCACTCTCATCCTCACCGCCGCAGTTCTCGGCGCCCTGTCCACCGGCATCGGCCAGGCCACCGCAGCACCGACAACCGAAATCTCCGACGGCGCCTTGCCGCAGCCCCCCGTATCGGGCAGCGCCCAGCTGACCAACAACCTGCTCATGCTGCTGTGCACCCTGAACGGCCCCGGAGGCTGCGGCACCAAAATCAACTAGCCTCGGCGCGGACGGCCAACTGGCCCTGGACTTTTGACATTGGGATGTCGGACCAAACCGAAACGCCGAGGCGTCGTTGGGGTTATGCGCCGCCGAAGCTGAGAACCCTACTCGGTCTATTGGTCTCGATTTACAACTGGGTGCTAGTTCTCTGCGCGCTCTACCTCGTGGGCGTGGCCTTGGGTTTCACACTTCTCTGGTACTTCGGTGAATTCCCGACCGAGCCCATCAATCCACACCTCCCTCCGATCACCTCACCCCTGCCGCCCCCACCTCGCTGAACCGCACCATCATGCAGAGTTCCGGACGACCGGGCTAATCTCGCACTCTCCGCTGCCATACGCCGTCAATTAGCCAATTCCCCTGCCTTAGTGCGTGATCAGCCCGGTTTGAACGGCCTGCCCGGGCCCGGCGAAAGGCGTACGGTCATGCCGCATCCCGCGCGGATCGGAACGAACAGCACAAGCCCAACCTGCGCCTGGCCAAGTGGATAGTGTTGTGCCCCATGGAATCCGAACGGGCTGAATATCTCGCCAGGCTGCCTCGGAAGCGGATGGGGGCGGGAGCGCTGTTCGTCGATGCGCTGGGTCGTGTGTTGCTGGTCGAACCGACGTACAAGGACTATTGGGAACTGCCGGGCGGGGTCGTGGAGGCCGGTGAGTCGCCGGGGGCCGCCGTGGTCAGAGAGGTCCAAGAAGAGCTAGGTCTCCGTGTGCCTCTCGGACGGCTGTTGGCGGTCGACTGGGTCCCGCCGGGCCTTTATGCCGACGACGGCTTGATGCTGATCTTCGATGGCGGCGAATTGGACACCGGACAGGCGTCGGCGATCGTTCTCCAGCCCGAGGAACTCCGCAGCTGGGCGTGGTGTGATGAGCCCGAGGCGGCCACGCGACTGCCGGATGCGATGGCTCGACGGGTGGCAGCCGCGATAGAAGCTCGCGTCGAGGGCAGAACTGTCTATCTGGAAGACGGGCTCACACCGACATGACACCAGCGACCAGCGCTGGGAGGCGAAAGATCAAGTGTCGATGTCGGTCCGAGGCCGGCAAGCTCATCAGTTGGCGTCAACCGCGATCTTCATACCGTTCTCGCAATCCCCGGCTGAGCTCGAGATGAAGTAGTTCCTTCCCCTTTTGAGGGTGACCCGGCCATTACCTGAGTTGAGTGTCCTGGCATTTTTTGGAGCTGAACAGCTGTTGTATCCCGCTGCGCTGACCGGGACGACGTTGTGTTTGGCGGGGTCGTACTTGAAGACCAGAACGTCCCCTGCCTTGAAGCGCTTCCCTTTCGGCCACGCAGCCACATTGTAGGTCCAGCCCCGCTGATCACCGACGGTGTATACCGCAGCGCTCGCAACACCGGTACCGGTCACGGCCAGCGCGAGGATGGCCATGCTGAAGACGAAGACCCGCAGCAAACCTCCCAAACCCCTCATAGCCGAAGGCTATACGTATATGTGGATCGGCAGAGCGAACGACATGCCCCCTTCGCAGTGCCGACGCGGCCCGCACCGGTTTCGCGTTCCGCAAGGAATCTCGGTTGCGTAGCCTGGGTGGGTGGGAGTTGTGG
>NZ_BAAFGR010000260.1:0-7553 GCF_041154655.1 Nocardia sp. JMUB6875 | reverse complement strand
GTTGGAGGTCGGGGGCGCCGGTGGAGTAGGGGGTGTGGAGGAAGGCGACGGCTTCGAAGACGCTGCGGGCGAGCCAGGTGGTGTTGTTGCGCAGGGACTCTCGGATGAAGGCTCGGGCGAAGTAGGCCGGGGATGAGCGGCGCAGGGCGGTGGGCATGGCGAAGGTCATGGGGACGAAGAGGTGGTCGTGGAGGTTGTCGCCCACCGGGAGGTCGGCCACGACGTCGATGCCGAAGGCGCGGAGGTGGTCGGCGGGGCCGATGCCGGAGAGCATGAGGAGTTGGGCTGAGCCGAAAGTGCCTGCGCTGACTATTATTTCACGCTCGGCATGGAGGACTTCGGTGCCGTGGGCGGTGCGGTATTCCACGCCGATGGCCCGGCCGTTCTCGATCAGGATGCGCACCACCTGCGTATTCGGCAGCACCGTAAGGTTTTTCGGCCGGTCGTCGAGGTAGCCGACCGAGGTGCTGTAGCGCAGCCCGTGGCTGTTGCTCTGCTGCAGGATCGAGACGCCCTCCTGCTCGGCGCCGTTGTAGTCGGGATTGCGTGCCACACCGGCGGTTTCGGCCAGCGCCTCGATGAATGACTCGGAGGCGGGGGTGAGATCGCGGGCCCGGCTGACCTTGATGGGTCCGGCGCCGCCGCGGAAGTCGCTCGCGCCGTCCTCGAACGACTCGAACTTCTTGAAGCTGGGCAGCACATCCGCATATGACCAGCCGCTGTTCCCCTCCCCCGCCCAGTCATCGAAGTTGCGCCGGTTGCCGCGCACGAACACCATGCCGTTGACCGAACTCGACCCGCCGACCACCTTCCCGTGCGTCTGCGGCACGCGCCGGCCCAGCGCGTGCTTCTGCTCGACGGTGTAGTGCCCCCAGTCGATCCGCTTCTTCAGCTGCGGCACGCTGTGCATCGGCCCGATCATCCCCGGCTTGCGCACCATCCGGCCGCTGTCGCGCCCACCCGCCTCGAACAGGGTGACCGCCGCGCCGGAGTCGGCCAATCTGCGGGCGATGATCGCCCCGGCGCTCCCGGAACCGATGACGATGTAGTCCGTCGCAGCCATGACCAGCCCTTCCGCCCGCACAAACCTCGCCGCACGTCACCGGCGAAAACTGGAATGTGTTGCAAAAGGTACTCGAAACCGGCCGCCCGGAAACCCGTTTCGGCGACTCGTCACCCGAATTCACTATCATGATGCAAGTAATGAGAGCGAGGAGTGCGACATGCCCACACAGACCGCCGACACCGGGGAGTTCATGACACTCGCCCAGCGGTTCCGCCCCGAGCTGCTGGCCCACTGCTACCGCATGCTGGGCTCACCCGAGGAGGCCGAGGATCTGGTGCAGGAGACGTATCTGCAGGCCTGGCGCGCCTACGAGCGGTTCGAGGGCCGCTCCTCGCTGCGGACCTGGCTGTACCGGATCGCCACCAATGCCTGTCTGCGTGCTCTGGAACAGCGCGGCCGACGCCCACTGCCATCCGGATTGTCCGGGCCCCTCACCGATCTCGCGCGGTACCCGACCCCGGCCGCACCGCTCACGCGGTGGCTCGAGCCGCTACCCGACCACCTGCTCGCCGGGGATCCCGCCGGGATCGTCGAGACCCGTGGCGGGGTGCGGCTGGCGTTGGTGGCGGCCATGCAATTGCTGCCCGCGCGGCAGCGGGCCGTGCTGATACTGCGCGAGGTCATCCAGTTCTCGGCCGCCGAAACCGCTCTGGCACTGGGCATCTCCGTCGCCGCGGTGAACAGCGCCCTGCAGCGGGCCCGGGCCGCGCTGGCCACCGCGGGTGTCGATCTCGAGCAGGTCGACGAGCCGTCCGAGCCGCAGCGGCGCGCGCTGCTCGACCGGTATGTCGACGCGTTGACCTCCGCCGACTTCGCGGCCCTGCACACGGTGCTGCACGACGACGCGGTGCTGGAGATGCCGCCTCAGCCGGACTGGTTCGCGGGCCGCGATCAGATCGTGCGCTTCCTGGCGACGCTGGGAATCGAGGCCGGAACGCTGCGGATGGTGCGGACCTCGGCGAACGGCCAAGCGGCCGTGGCCGAATACCGGCGCGGCGCGGACGGGCGGTTCCATGCGTACTCGCTGCAGGTACTGGGGATGTCCGGAGGCGGGATCAGCCACATCGTCGCGTTCTGCGGCGCAGGTGGACTCCCCCGGTTCGATCTGCCGCCGGTGCTCGGCGTGACTTCCTGAAATCGGGTGCGCCTGCCGCGATGAGTTCGCCCGCTCCCGCGTCTCTCCATTTCCGGAAGACCGTTATCGGACAAGGGAGATCATGATGGTGCAGATTCAGGGCAGCTCGGTGCTGGTGACCGGCGGCAACCGCGGGATCGGCCGGGCACTGGTCGAGGAGGCATTGCGCAGGGGCGCGGGGCGCGTCTACGTCGGCACCCGGGTCGACTGGACGCATCCGGACTCGAGGGTGACGCCATTGCCGCTCGACATCACCGCACTCGACCAGATCCACCGTGCCGTCGAGCGGGTCGAATCGCTCGACCTGCTCGTCAACAACGCGGGTGTCGCGGCCCGCGACGATCTGGAGGATCGCGCCACGATCGAAAACCAGCTCGCCGTCAATCTTTTCGGGCCCTACGAAATGATCCGCGCGTTCCTGCCGCGGCTGGCGCTCTCCCGCGGCGCGATCGTCAACAACTTGTCGCTGAGCTCCCTGGCCCCGGTGCCGGTGACTCCCGCGTACTCCATCTCGAAAGCCGCGGCCCTGTCGATGACGCAGTCGATGCGCCTGCGCGCGGCAGAACAGGGCGTGACGGTGCACGCGGTGCTGACCGGGCCGACCGACACCGAGATGAACCGCGGGTTCGAAATCCCCAAGGCCGCACCCGAATCGGTCGCGCGCGGCATCTTCGACGGCGTGGAGCGCGGTGAGGAGGAGATCTTCCCCGATCCGGTCTCGGCGGCGGTCGCCGACGGGTGGCGCAATGGCGTGATGAAGGCGCTCGAACGGGACTTCGCGCAATTCGCCGAGACACCGGTGAGCCGGTAGGCGATCCCGGACCGCGACCGGGCGGAACGACGCCCGGTCAGCGGGCTTTCGGGGTGAGGTACAGGCCGTCGGGTTGCAGGGCTCCGTAGGCTGCCAGTCGGACGGTGCCGGGAACCGGGCGCAGCGACCAGCGGGTGAGGATGGTGGCGAGCACCAGGGCCGATTCGGTCATGGCGAAGGTGTCTCCGGCACACTTGCGGGTTCCCGCACCGAAGGGCAGCAAGGCTTTTCGCATCACCGGCCGGATGTTCTCCGGCAGCCAGCGATCCGGGTCGAAGCGCTCCGGCCCGGGGAAGATGTCCGCGCGGCGGTGCAACAGATAGGGACTGAAGACGACCGCGGCGCCCGCCGGGATGCGGTGGCCGCCGAGGGTCGTCTCCCCGGTGGTGATCCGGGTGAGAAGCCATGCGGCCGGGTACTTTCGGAGGGTTTCGGTGAGGACCCGGCCGGTCAGTTCGAGGTGTTCGATGTGGGCGTGGGCCGGGGTGTCCGCGCCGATGACAGCGTCGATCTCGGCTCGGACGCGGTGCTGGAGCCCGGGGTCGCGGGCGAGCTCGTGCAGGGCCCAGGCGACGGTGGTGGCGGTCGATTCGGTCCCGGCCATGAGCATGATGATCAGCTGATCGACGAGTTCGGTGCGGGAATCGGGCGAGGAGGCCGGGGCGGATTCCATCAGCGCGGTCAGTAGGTCGCCGCCCACCGGCCGGTCCGCGCGGTGGTAGCTGTCGACCATCTCGGATACGGCGTCGCGCAGGCGTTTTCGAACCTGGTCGTATCGCAGGTTGGCGGGCAGCGGGATTCGAGCCGCGGCGGGCGGCAGGAACATGCGGGAGAAGATGCCCTTGACGTAGAGGGTGATGTCGGAAACGGTGCGCTCCAGAGCATCCGGGGGAAATGCGGTGCCGAAGACGAGGACCGCGGCGCAGCTCGCGCCGATGCGCAGCATGTCCGGGAAGACGTCGACGACGGTGTCCTCGCGCCAGCGGTCGACGACGGTGGTGGCCTGCTCGACGATGGTGCGCCCGTAGCCGGGCATGCGGTCCCTGCGGAAGATCGGCTGCACCCGGCGGCGTTGCGCGGCGTGCGCGGCATGCGGGCAGGACGCGACATTATTGCCGGTCAGTTCGCGCAGCCGGTCGAAGAAGAAGCCGCCCTTGTCGAATGTCCTTGGATCGTGCAGCAATTCGTGGGTCAGCTCCGGGGTGCAGACCGCGTAGACGTCGCCGGTTCCCAGGCGCAGGCGGACCACATCACCGCGCTCGGGCAGCGTGCGGAGCAGGCCCAGGGGATCTCGGAGCAGGGCCAGACTGTGGCCGATCAGGGGCAGTGCGCCCGGCGCGGCGGGGATCCGCGAGCACGACGCGCGCGGTGACAGGACAGCCATGAGGGGACTCCTGATGCGGTGGCAGGGGTTGGGGAATTCAGCCGCGCGGGCTAGTCGGAACCCAGGAGGCTGGGCGAGGTGCCGAGGCGCACGATGTCGGCCTGCCGGTATCGCTCCGAATGCATCGACCAGTCGAGGTTTCCGCGCATCCAGTACTTCATGCCGTCGACGAAGAGCCGCACGGCTTCGTGGTCACGCTCGCGCAGACCCCGCCAGTCCGCACACAGTCGCGTCAGTTCCATTTCGGCACAGTGGAATTCATCGATGGCCTGCGCCACCCGCGCATAGGCTGCGGTCACCGCCTCCTGCAGGCCGCAGCTCAGTTCGGCGGCCAGGGCGAGCACGCCGTTGGTCACCTCGCCGATGGCGAGTTCCTTGCGCAACGACACCACATCGTTGACCCACACGACCACGTCGGCGGCACGGTTGAACATGCGCTCGAAGGGGTCGCTGCGCCGGATCAGCCCCGGGACCTCCAGCCCGGCGGCGTATTCCAGCAGGTTCAGACACGGCGTGATGCCGCCCGACTGCCGCCGCAATTGGGCATACGAGACCACCCCGGGCGTGGCCTCCGCGTGCCGGTTGACCGCCTCATAGGCGAAGGATTCCATGAAGGCGGCCATGCAATCGACGAAACGCAGCCGCCACTGCATACTCTGCGGTTCGGCCATGCGGACCCAGACCGCGGCGAGTTGCCGGAAGAGTGCCCCCGGGTGTGCGGACCGGCTCCGGCCGTCCAGCGGGAGCGCGTCGAGCACGTGCGACAGGCGGCGGTCGTGGCCGTCGAGTACGCCGCTGCCCGGCCCGTCGTACCAGTCGTCGATGACGAACGCCCAGGTGAACCAGCCCGCCAGCGGTTCGAGACGATCCTCGCGGACGAAAGGGTAAGTGCGGGCGATGAGTTCACCGAGGCGGGTGCCAGCCAATCGATGTCGTTGCCGGTCGGTCTCCAGCAGCCGGTAGGAATCCGCCCAGTCCAGGATGAGCTGTTCGAGACGCTCCTCGTGCGGCGAAACACGCACCGGCAGAGCGAGAATGGGATGAGCGAGCGGTGGAAGGATGTCCAGCTCGGACACTGTCACCGGGAAATCGGGTGAGGACAAGAGGCCTCGATTCGAATCGGCAAATATGGAGAGATCCGAGAGCGGCACGGACACAGCTCATCTCACGAAATGCGAAATATTGTTGTGCCGCACCATGATCCGATACCTGCCTCGCTGCCTCCGAGGAGTCGGCGAGGGGTCTATCGATCACCGTGGCGGTGAATTAACTATAAGGTTGCCAGCATCATTTCGCCACCACGCTTTCCGGTCAGCGGCAGTTCAAATTGGGACACGCCGACGCGCCCGAAAAGCCCTGTTTCCCAGCGCAGGTCGCCGCCGATCCACGCAAAGCGGACACCTTGATGATCGATTTCCGGCCCGGCCTCTCCCCTTCGGTCAAGGTTGCCCGGGTGCAGGATGGCGCAATCAGCGGTCGCTTGGCGCAAATGGTGCTGGCCACGGCACCCCGCGGTCACGAAGCTATATGCGGAGTCCGGGTGCGTTGACCGCCCGCCAACGCACCCGGGCCTACCGGGGGGACCAACGGACCAGAGGTAACAGTGGGGCTTCCGGTGATCAACTTCAGTGCGGCCGAGCGGCGGATCCGAAAGCGCCCGGCCTTCAGTACATCACTGCTGGTGGATTTCGCGCTGGGCCGCGGACTTCCGATCACATCCATCCTGCGCGACACCGGCCTGCGCAAGAGCCAGCTCACCGATCCCGAGACCGAGATCAGCTATGACCAGCAAGTAGCGGTGATGCGCAATGTCGTCCGCGGCATCGGCGACGAACCGGGCTTCGGCCTGATGGCCGGGCTCACCTGCCATCCGCCGATGCTGGGCGCGCTCGAACTCGCGGTGATGAGCCAGCCCACCGTCGCGCGCGCCTTCGAGATCGGGATCCGCTTCGCCGAACAGTCCTGCTCGCTCGCCCGCCACACCCTCGAGCCGCGCGGCGATGAGATCGAGCTGGTGCGTGACGATTCCATGGTGCCCGCCGACATCCGGCGCTTCTCACTCGAGCACGACATCGGCACACTGGTCAGCATGCAGCGCGATGGGCTGCAGATGCGCGAGGCCATCAAACGCGCCGAGGTCAGCGTGCCGCCGAATCCGGTGTACGAGGGCATCGCCATGGTGCTGGGGGTGCGCGATGTCGCGTTCGACGCGCCGCGGACGGTCCTGGTATTGGATCCCGAGCTGATGGAAACGCCTATGCCGCAGCCGAATCCGCGATTCGGGCGGCTGTACGCGGTGCCCGACGATATCGCGCCGCGCTGTACGCGCCCGCACTTCGACGACGGGATCGGATGAAATCCGTCAGAGCCGCATCGCCATCGCGGCGGCGTCCGCGACCCGCCGCTCGGCGATCGACTCCCACCGGCGCGCGGCCCGCCGAATCGATTGCGGCCCGGCGTAACCCAGGATCTCCGCCTGCCGCGCCCGGCCCAGGTTCTCCCCCGCGGTATCGGCGCGGCGCAGACGCTCCAGCCGCGCGCGGTCGAGCTCCTGCCGCCAGGTCGTGCCCGCCTCGGTCAGCCTGCGCTGCAAGGTCCTCCGGCTCACCGTCAACCGGCGCGCCACCGCGTCCAGCGACGCGTCACCGCCGGCGAGCGCCTCCGCCAGCGCCTCGGCGACCTGGTCGATCCAGGCGGTCGCCAGCGGCGGTGGCGGGGGCACCGTCGCGGCGACCTTGTCGAGAATGCCGTGCAGGATGGGATCGGCTGTGGTCAGCGGTATTTCCATATCGGCGCCGCGGAAGGTGATGGAATCCTCCGACGCCCCGAATTCGATGGCCCGGGTGCCGAGCAGGTCGTACATGTCGGTGTGATTGCGCGGCGCGGGCTGCCGCAGCCGCACCGCCACCGCGTCGAACGGCCCGGCCGCCACCCGGCGCGGACGGCCCAGCAGCGAGGCCACCGCCCACAGGTGGGTGAGGTCGCGGGCCGTGTCATCGCCCTCGATGATCTCGAAGCCGAATTTCACATCGCCATTGGCTTCCTCGACCATCGACAGCCGGTGATTGGTGCTGATATCGCTGATGTAGGGCCCGACCGTGGCCAGCCCCTCCCCGATGGTCGCCGACGTTGAGAACAGGTAATCGCACAGCCCGCC
>NZ_BAAFGR010000259.1:0-7587 GCF_041154655.1 Nocardia sp. JMUB6875 | reverse complement strand
CTCCCCTACGCCATGGCCTGGCATCCCCGCCACGACGCCGACCCCGCCCACCTCTGGCTCCGCAACACCCTCCGCGAAATCATGCTGACGAGCACTGCGGCCAAGTAACCGGATCGTTGCCCCCTGATTCGCGGGACGATTGTCCTGCGGCGATAGCGTATCGGCATGGAGATCCTCGCCTATGGCGTGCAGGCCGATGAGAAACCGCTGCTCCGGGCCGCGTTCGAGGGCCGCCACGGGGTTCGACTGATGGAGGAGTTCCTGAATCGGAACACCGCACCATTGGCGGCCGGGCACGAGATCGTCAGTACCAGTGTCAATGCCCAGCTGGACGGAGACGTGCTGCGGATATTGGCCGCGGGCGGGACGCGCATGATCGCCCAGCGCTCAACGGGTTTCAACAATATCGATCTCGAGGTGGCGGCCGAGCTGGGGCTGACGGTCGCCCGGGTGTCCTACTACTCGCCGTACGCGGTGGCGGAATTCGCGTGGACGCTGGCGCTGGCGGTGAACCGGCGGATCATCCGGGCCGCGCATCGCACCCGTGAATTCGATTTCCGCCTGGACGGTTTGATGGGCCGGGATATCCACGGCATGACCATCGGTGTGATCGGAACCGGCAAGATCGGGGAGTGCTTCGCCCGCATCGCGCACGGTTTCGGGACCCGGCTGCTGGGCTGGGACGTGGCCGAGAATCCGTGCTGCCGTGATGAATTGGGGATGAAGTACGTCGACCTGGAGACCCTGCTCGCAGAATCCGATGTCGTGTCGCTGCATGTGCCGCTGCTGCCCGCCACCCATCATCTGATCGACGCGGAGGCGCTGGAGCGCATGAAACCCGGTGCGCTGCTGATCAATAGCAGCCGCGGTGGCCTGGTGGACGCCAATGCGCTGGTGGAGACGCTGCGCACCGGCAAGCTCGGCGGGGTCGGGCTGGACGTCTACGAGGAGGAGACCGGCCTGTTCTTTTTCGACCGCTCGGTGACCGGGATCGCCGACGACACCCTGGCCCGGCTGATGACCATCCCCAACGTGGTGGTCACCTCGCATCAGGCGTACTTCACCTCGACCGCGGTCGGCCAGATCATCGATGCCACGGTCAGCAATGTGGAGGATTATCTCGCCGGAAGGCGCTCGGAGAACACATTGGTTCCCGCACCCTGAACCATGATGAATTCCGTCGCCCCGCTCCGACTTCCGTAGGAACACCCCCGAATCGGAAGGATCCGCCATGAACTGGACTCTCGAAGTGGTCATCGTCCCCGTCACCGACATCGACCGCGCCAAGGATTTCTACAGCAACAAGCTCGGCTTCCACGTCGATCACGACACCCGCCCCGCCGAGGGCATCCGGATCTGCCAGCTCACCCCGCCCGGGTCCGGCTGCTCGATCGTGATCGGCGAGGGCGCGGTGCCGAAAATGGAACCCGGCTCCCTGAAGGGCCTGCAACTGGTCGTCCCCGATATCAAGCGCGCGCACGCCGAACTGGTGGAACGCGGCGTCGATGTCACCGACGTCCAGGTGCTCGGCGAAAACCCCTCGCCCACAACCGATCCCCTCGACAATGTGGGTTTCGTCTTCTTCGAGGATCCGGACGGCAACAGCTGGGGCGTCCAGCAGATCTCCTCCCGCGCCTGACCTTCAGGTCAGCGCCGCCAGCACCTTCCGCGCCTTCTTCCGGCTGCGGGCATCGGTGGTGATCAACGCCGCGACCAGGGCGACCACCGCGAACGCCGTCAGCGTCACCCAGCTGACCACGGCCGGGGTATGGAACCCCGCCGCCGTGGTCAGCGCTCCGGCGGGCACGGCGAGAATCGTGCCGATCACCGCCACCCCGAGCGACTGGCCGATCTGCCGGGAGGTGGAGGCGATCGCCGAGGCGACCCCGGATTCCTTGCGCGGCAATCCGGAGACCGCGATATCGGTGACCGCCGGATTCGACGCGCCCACACCCGCCCCGACCAGCGCGTACCCGAGATACAGGGCGGCATCGCCGCCGCTGTCGAAGGTGAAGGTGAGCAGCACACAGCCCGCGATGGCCAGACCCGCGCCGGTCGCGAGCGCGGGGCGGACGCCGAAACGCGCGACGGCCCGCCCGCCCAGCAGTCCGGCCACCATCATGGCCGCGGCCATGGGCAGCAGTTCGAATCCCGCGACGGCGGGCCGTGCGCCGCGCACCGCCTGCAGATAGAAGGTGTTGAGGAACAGGAATCCACCCAGCACCGCGTAGGAGCAGATGGCGATGATGACTGCGCCCGAGAACGGCGGTGACCGGAACGCGCGCACATCGATCAAGGGCTCCGGATGCCGGAGTTCATAGCGCGGCAAGAGGATCAGGCACGCGGCCGCGCCCAGGAAGCAGCCGATCGGCACCGGTGAGAGCCAACCCCGGTGCGGCCCTTCGATGATCGCGAAGACCAGCATGCCGAGCAGCCCGATCATCAGCAGCTGCCCGACCACGTCCACGCGCCGCGGCGTCTCCGATCTCGATTCCGGGACGAACAGCGCGGTGAGCGCGAACGCCGCCGCCGCGATCGGCAGGTTGATCCAGAACACGCCGCGCCAGCCGACCGAATCCACCAGCAGGCCCCCGACCACCGGCCCGACGGCCATGCTGATCCCGGTGGTGGCGGACCAAACCCCCAGTGCGCGAGCCTTTTCCGCCGGTCGCGGAAAGACGTTCTGCAGGATCGACAGGGCCAGCGGCACCAGCAGCGCCCCGCCGACGGCCTGCAGCACCCGGAATCCGACCAGCCACCCCAGCGTCGGCGCGAGACTGCAGGCCAGCGACCCCAGCGCGAAAACGACGAGCCCCACCTGGAACAGTCGGCGTCGACCTACCCGATCCCCCTGCGATCCCGCGGCCATCAGCAGACAGGCGATGGTCACGGTGTAGGCGTCGATCGTCCACTGCGTCCCCGATACCGAGGCCCGCAGATCCCGCCCGATCGACGGCAACGCCACGTTCAGCGCGGTGCTGTCCAGGTTCCCCATCAGCGTTGCGGCGCAACAGGTCCCCAGAACGACGGCCCGCCGCTCCGACAGCCCGGTGACCTGCTGTGATGCCATACCGGCATCATGTCAGCAGGTCACCGGCCGCCGATTACGACACGACGGGCAGGTACACCTTGTTGCCCGCCTCGGCGAACTCGGCGGACTTCTCCGCCATGCCCGCCTCGATGGCGTTCACATCGGTGAGGCCGTGCTTCTCGGCGTACTCGCGCACGTCCTGGGAGATGCGCATGGAGCAGAACTTCGGACCGCACATGGAGCAGAAGTGCGCGGTCTTGGCGGGCTCGGCCGGCAGGGTCTCGTCGTGGTACTCCCGCGCGGTGTCCGGATCCAGCGAGAGGTTGAACTGGTCGGTCCAGCGGAACTCGAAGCGCGCCTTGGACAGCGCGTTGTCGCGTTCCTGGGCGCGCGGGTGCTGCTTGGCCAGGTCGGCGGAGTGGGCGGCGATCTTGTAGGTGATCACGCCGACCTTCACGTCGTCGCGGTTGGGCAGGCCCAGGTGCTCCTTGGGAGTCACGTAGCAGAGCATGGCGGTACCGGCCTGGGCGATGATGGCCGCGCCGATGGCCGAGGTGATGTGGTCGTAGGCGGGCGCGATATCGGTGGCCAGCGGGCCGAGGGTGTAGAACGGAGCCTCCTCGCAGAGCTCCTCCTCCAGCCGCACGTTCTCCACGATCTTGTGCATCGGCACGTGGCCGGGGCCCTCGATCATCACCTGCACGCCATAGGATTTCGCGATCTTGGTGAGCTCGCCCAGGGTGCGCAGCTCGGCGAACTGGGCCTCGTCATTGGCGTCCGCGATGGAGCCGGGACGCAGGCCGTCACCGAGGGAGAAGGTGATGTCGTACTTGGCCAGGATCTCGCAGAGCTCGGCGAAGTTGGTGTACAGGAACGATTCCTGGTGATGCGCCAGACACCACGCGGCCATGATGGATCCGCCGCGCGAGACGATGCCGGTGACGCGCTTGGCGGCCAGCGGCACGTAGCGCAGCAGCACGCCCGCGTGCACGGTCATGTAGTCGACGCCCTGCTCGGCCTGCTCGATCACGGTGTCGCGGTAGATCTCCCAGGTCAGCTTGGTGGGATCGCCGTTCACCTTCTCCAGGGCCTGGTAGATCGGCACGGTGCCGACCGGGACCGGCGAGTTGCGCAGGATCCACTCGCGAGTCTCGTGAATGTTCTTGCCGGTGGACAGATCCATGATGGTGTCGGCGCCCCAGCGGGTGGCCCACACCATCTTCTCCACCTCCTCGGCGATGGAGGAGCTCACGGCCGAGTTGCCGATGTTCGCGTTGATCTTCACCGCGAACTTCTTGCCGATGATCATCGGCTCGGACTCGGGGTGCATGTGGTTGGCGGGGATGACCGCGCGACCGGCGGCCACCTCGTCGCGCACCAGCTCGGGCGAAACGCCTTCGCGCGCGGCGATGTAGGCCATCTCCTTGGTGATGATGCCCTGGCGCGCCCAGTTCAGCTGCGTCGGCGGGCCGTCGACCTGCGGCTTGTCCCAGCTGTCGCGCAGCTTGGGTAGACCCGCCTCGAGGTCGATGGTGGCGGTGGCGTCGGTGTACGGACCGGAGGTGTCGTACACGTCGAAGTGCTCGCCATTGGTGAGGTTGATGCGCCGCACCGGGACGTTCAGGATCGTGCCGTCGGCCTCGACCTGCTCGTAGTGCTTGACGCTGCCCTCGATGGGACCGGTTGTCACGGTGTCGACAGGCGCAGAACCGCTGGAGACACGACTCGATGACATTTGAATCCTCCCTACGCCGGCATTACCCGGTCAGGTTCATACGGTCGACGGCCCACTAGCCGTCCTCTCAGCCCGCTGGTGCGAGCCCCCGTTGGCAATACGTACTTTTCCGCAGCCGACCATACCCGGCGAGGGCAAGGGTATGGACCGGCCGCGGGAAAATATACGAGTCTGCTCTTACCGCTCCTGCGGGCCGATCGGCCATCCGAGCGCGCCGAAGGCTGCGTTGAGCTCGATCTCTACCTGTGTCGCCAGGGCGTCGACGCTGCCGAGCATCGTGATCACGTCATCGGTCTTGCAGCCGACCGGGTCGCTCGCGCCCGGTGCGAGCCGCGACTTGACCCAGTTGAAGGCGTCGGCCATGCCGAGCGTGGTCAACGTCAGATGCTCGCTGAGGTGATCGCGCTTGTAGTAGACCGACGTGCCGCCGTCGCACCAACGCTGCACCATGCGGTCGTTGGTGAACCACGGCACCGCCTCGTCCAGGACGCCCTGATAGACCATGGTCGGCGCGGTGGGCGGATTGCCGCCCAGCACAGTCGAATCGAAGACCGCGCGAATCTCCGGCAGTGCCAGGTAATCCGCGATCGGGATGGTCATCATGCGCTGGTAGTCGGTGAACATCAGGTTCAGCACATTGCGCACCAGGCACTGGTTGGCGGTGCGATCCATGATCGCGCGGCCCTCCGGGGTCAGGTACTTCTCGGTGGTCTCCGCGAACTTCGGGTAGGCGTTGCGCAGCGAGGCGATGCCCACGCCGATCAGGCTCGCGAACATGGAACCGTTGACGTGCAGCAGGGATTCGACATCCGAGACGGGCGCGCCCAGGGCGATGCCCTTGATGTTCAGCTCCGGTGCGTAGCTCGGCTGCATCTCCGCCGCCCAGCCGCTGCCCATGCCGCCGCCGGAGTAACCCCACAGTGCGACAGGGGTATTCGCGCCGTCCAGGCCCAGCGGCTGGAAGCCCTCGGCGGCGCGGACGCTGTCGAGAATCATGTAGCCGGGTTCCTTGGCGACCGCGAGGTGCCCGTTCAGGCCCTCGTAGTCGGGGATGTTGACGGCGTAGCCCTGGCTGATGGACGCGGCGATCTCGAGGTACTCGACCGTCGAGTGGATGCCTTCCAGCGCGGGCAGCCCGCCGCCCTGCTGCAGCACGTACGAGGGCGCGCAGGCGGGCGAGGTGCTGTCGTAGAAGAACTGGTGCGAGACCAGCGGTCGGCCGTGAGAAGTGTTGGCCCCCTCCGGAATCGCCACCGTGGTGGCCGCGACCGTCGGCTGCCCGAACAGGTCGGTGGTGCGGTAGAGCAGCTGCCAGGATCGGATGTGCACCGGCAGCACGGTGAGCACGGCCAACTGCACCTCGCGGGAGCGCAGGATCGTGCCCGGATCGGCGGATTCGAATCCGTCCGGAGCCTGATAGAACGGGTCCACGTTCAACGGAAGCGGTTGCGCGGCAGCCGTTCCGGAGGTGAAGCCCCCTAGTAGCACGGCCGAAGCGGCCGTCAGTGCCGTAGCCAGCGCGGCCGCGAGCAGCCGCCTTCGCTTCCGGCGATCCCCATTGATTGCCACGTCTCTGTTCCCTTCCTCATCGACGTGACAGCGATTACAACACGGTATCCGGTTACCAACAAGATGTCTTTCTGAAATGAGCTTGGCTATCGTCTAGGCATGTCCCGCAGCAAATCTGCCGCGCCGACCGACCGGACCCCCGTACGGCGTCGCATCCGCGGCCTCGACGCCGACGAGCGCAGCGCTCAGCGCCGCCGTCAGCTGCTCGCCGCCGCCACCGAACTCTTTGCCCGGCAA
Organism: Nocardia sp. JMUB6875; assembly: GCF_041154655.1. Classification (NCBI taxonomy): domain Bacteria; kingdom Bacillati; phylum Actinomycetota; class Actinomycetes; order Mycobacteriales; family Nocardiaceae; genus Nocardia; species Nocardia sp. JMUB6875. The sequence continues at coordinate 1,015 of NZ_BAAFGR010000259.1, read as the reverse complement.
AGCTATTCACTGACCTCCATCGAACAGATCTGCCAGGCCGCCTACGTCGGCACCAAGGGCTTCTACGATCACTTCGACAGCAAGGAGGCCTGCTACACCGCCCTGCTGGAACAGATCAGTACCGGCATCCAGCAACGCGTCACCGAGGTCGCCCTGGAAACCGCCGAAGCCGACTGGCCCACCCGCCGCGCCGCCGTCGTGGCCGCCTTCGTCCACGCCATCGCCGACGACCCCCGCCTCGCCAAGGTCACCTTCGGCGAAGCCGGCGGCATCTCCCCCGCCGTGGAAGCCCGCCGCCGCCTCAACCGCCGCTGGTCCGCCGAATTCCTGAAACACCAATGGCTCCAAAATGATCCGACCGAACAGCCCGGCATGCTGGCCCTGGCCCTCGCCACCATCGGCGGCATGTTCGAACTGGTCGCCGACTGGCTCCACCACCACGACGACGGCGGCGCCCCCGACTCCGTCGACACCTTGGTGGCCGACCTGAACCACTTCGTAGCGGTGGTCGACGCGGGCCGCGCCGCCACCCGCTAGCCCGGGCTGATCGATCGGTCCAGATCGACCATCCCCCCGGCCCGTCTGGCGTATGTCTCCTCGGGATGCACGGTGACCATTGTCCGATGACTCATCCGATGCCGAGGGGTATTGCTGTATGACCAAGACCGAGTTCTCGATCGCCATCGACGATGCAGTGACCGCTGAGGCGGATGCCGCTGCGAAGGCCGCAGGACTGAGCCGTTCCGAATACGTGGAGCGGGCGGTCCGGGAGGCGAACCTGCGTGCGGCGCTACTGCACTACAGGACGGTCACCGTTCCTGCGCTCGGGATCGACGATTATGCCGAGCGCATCTACCACCTGAACCGGTGAGCGACCGAGGTCACCGAGCCTTCGGCTGCCAGCGGCCCGCGAATTCGCCCGGTTCCGGGGGTGGGCCCGGCAGGTCTCCGTCGGCGGCCAGGCCGTCGATGAGCAGCGCCAGGACTCGGCGGCGGAGTTGGGTGGTGCGGGCGG